>NZ_BADW01000174.1:0-81632 GCF_000241165.1 Pseudoalteromonas sp. BSi20439 | reverse complement strand
ATAAAATCACGGTAGTGCTCTTTGGTAATTTGATTATATGCATCTTTCACATAAATATATTTAATCAAAGACTTAGTCACTTCATACTGATTAGAATCACTGCCTTCCCGTAATTCTTTCTCAGCTTGCTCTAGTTCAGTTAACTTCCTTGTATCTGTGTTTCCGAATACACTGAAAATAAGTGGAATTTCCTCAATAAAAATTTTACAAAAAAACTTTCAATATACTGTTTTAGTTTAATTATGTTCTCCGTATCTTTGTAGCGGTTAACTATACAGTTCGGCTCCTTGCTATATAATTTTGAATCAATAAAAAATATAACATCTCTTTCTAAATCTCCGGGTAGTATTTTTTCTGATAAATAATCAGATAACCTTATATTTTGTGTTTCACCTTTCTTATTTAATTTTGTTCTCTTAAACCTACCATTTATAATTTCTTCATAAAGAGGATGATCTTTTTCATAGATACAAAACAAAACAGCGAGAACGAGTACATCTACTTTTTTACCACTTGGTAAATTTGCAATAATGGCAGTAATACGCTCAGTAATTTGAATGGCTGTTCTTGCTGATACGTGAAAAGCATCTAATACAACAGAAATATTAGCTAAAGCAGTTTCGGGTGTTTCTGTGCGGGGGAGTAGCTCAATATTTTTACTTTTTAAATACGCAGACTCAAATTTAGTTGTATCGCTATGTACCGATAAAAAATCTTTTAAAACAGGCCGCTTTAAGCTGTAGCGACTATTAAAAAAACGGCCTAGGTAAATCTTAGCATCAAACCCTTCGCCGTATATTGATTTAATTGTATGTTGCAGTTGCTCAGTATCTGTAGCCACAACAAACACGATACCTTTTACGTCAAAAATATGTTTAATAGTCTCAAGCATCTCAACTGCATAACTCGGACGGCAGCGATCTAATTCATCAATAAAAATAAATATTGGTAGCGACTTATCTTCCTGCTTTTCAAACTTACTGACCCAATCAGCTAACTTAGATTTGATTACTTCAACGCTTTTATTTTTAGCCTCATGATCTTTAATTAAGTTTTGCGCAAGCGCCTTTACTGCAGGCGAAAAGTCACTCCCAGTTAACTTGTTAGAATTTTGCTTTTGATCATCTTCAATTTCTTCATCAGAGAATAGTAATGTGTGTAGCTGATCTAAATCTATGCCTGATATTTTTTTAGTTAAACCTTGTGCAATAGCCGGTGCAACTGCCTTAAACATCGAAACTGCGCTTTTAGGAATAGTTATATTAAACTTAGCCTGAAGCTGTAGCTGCTTTATGATTCCGGCAATTACAGTTAAAAACGGATCGTCTGAATAGTCTTGCTGCCATGCATCAATATAAACAACAGGATAATTTACAATTAGTTCTTTTGACCAACGCTTAAGGAAGTAAGTTTTACCTGCCCCCCATTCAGCATTGAGATTTAATACATAGTTTTTCTTTTGGTCTTCATCAGGTCTGGTTTCGTCAAAACCTTCTTGAGCCAATAGCCTTGATAAGAATGTGGCATAACGAGCACGATCTAATTTATCAGCAGGAAAATACTCCCCCAGTGAACGGTTGGTTGGCTTGTTCCAGTTGAAGTCTTTAATATCGTGCATTTAATTTCCCTTTAAACCATTCTTTTTCATATAGTGCCATACAACATTCAATAAACGTAACCTATTAATAAAAAGCTATTATTATTTATCTCTGTGTAGCGCGTAGCGCCTCGGTGTTCTCGGTGGTGATCAATCTTAAACAAAAAAGCCTGCAGATTTGCAGGCTTTTAATTCACTCACTTTTTTGGGTTTCGCTACGCTCTACCCAACCTACAACACAATTAAGCTCGTTACTAAGTAAGCTACAAACGTTAAACCGCCGCCTACTAATGCATAGGGTAACTGGGTTTTAACGTGGGTGAGTAGGTCGCAGCCTGATGCAATGGCCGATACCGCGCTGGTGTCGGATATAGGGGAGCAGTGATCGCCAAATATGCCGCCACCTAAAATAGCGCCCACCACCAGCGATGGCGGTAAACCAAGTGCTTGAATAAGCGGTACGCCAATGGGGATGAGGATGGCAAACGTGCCCCACGAGGTGCCTGTAGTAAACGACATAACCGCGCCAGTTAAAAACAGCACTGGCAGAATTAGATATATTGGTAAGTAATCGCCAACCAAAGATGCGACAAACACGCCTGTACCTAGCTCTTTTAAGCTTGCACCCAGTGTAAGCGACAACAGCACTATGGCCACTAACGGCATTAATTCGCCCATGCCTTTAAAGCCGGTATCAACAAGTTGGTGATGGGTAAATTGGCGCGAACTAATCATTAAACAATAGGCTACAACAATAGCTAAAACCGTGGCGTACAATACTGATTTTGAACCGCTACCCTCGGCAAGTACCCCGTTACCGGTGTAAAACATAAAGCCAACCATGCTAACAATTAGCGTTAACAGTGGCACTAGCATAAAACGTGCTTTAGAGCCTTTTACTTCTTCTTTTAGTTCAGTTGTTTGTAGCTCTAGTTTTTGTTCAGCCACTTTCATTGGGCCATGAACTTTATCAAAGGCAATAGTGTAAAAAACAATAACCAAGGTGATTATGGCGTAAAAGTTATAGCCTACACTGCCCCACAGCACCGATACGGCCGACTCACCTAATTCATAATTACCTAACAAGCCCAGTACAAATGCACCCCAGCCGTTTAGTAATATTAAAATACACACAGGGGCACTGGTGCTATCGATTATGTAGGCTAAGCGCGCGCGGCTCATTTTAAATTTGTCGAACAGGCCGCGAGATAAAATACCCGAGGTAAGCACACTCAAGTTTGACTCTATAAATACCGCTACGCCGGTAAACATAGTTAAAAATCCCACTTGGCGCTTACTTTTAGCAACGCCTTTGTTCATCAGTAAATTAACGGTAGCAGCAACACCGCCAGACTCGCGAATATAGGCCAGTAATGCGCCTATTAAAATACTAAAGATGAGTATACGGGTATTACCAGGAGAACTGGCCACAGCAACTATGCGCTCAATGCTATTTAAAAACGTAGTAAATACGCTATTTCCTTCACCTTGTAGGGCAAGTAAAAATTCCGATGAAATTACCGCAACAAGCAGCGCCATAATGACTTCTTTGCGCCAAAACACAATAATAATGGCAATCAGCGGTGGCAAAATAGAATACCAATGCATAAACAAACCTTTTTAATTTTTATAATAAACGCGGCTTTAACAGCCTTGGTTAGTTAATAGTAAGCAGTTAACTTAATAGATTTACACCATTAAGTCACTCACTGAGTTTACTGATTTAACAGCGCCTCATAAATTAATGAAACAATAGAACCGTATTGAGCTGTTTCATAGTTTTTACCTACAAACTGATAACGTTTTTCACTACCTTTAATTGGTGAATGGCGTGCATTGGTAAGTAACATGATGGCTAAATCGTAAGCGGGATCAATCACAGTCACTGTGCCTGTCCAGCCTGTGTGCCCATAAGCTTGAGCACTTGCATACGGGCCAAAGTGCCAGCGCCGCGCCTGATTATTTCCAGCAAGACGAAAACCTAAGCCGTAGGTTTCATCGGTACTTTGTGGGGTTAAAAATTGCGCCAAACTGCTGGCATTAAAAATTTGTGTATCACCATAACCACCTTTATTGAGTAACACTTGGCATAAAATAGCTAAGTCGGGGGCATTACTAAATAGTCCGGCATGACCTGATACACCATCAAGTGAATAAAAAGCACGCTCGTCATGCACCTGCCCTTGTAGCACATTGGTACGAATATTATCAAAATGAATACGCCCATCGCGGGTATTGCCACTAAGCTCTGTAGCGGCAAACTGCTGACGATTAAAGCCTTTTTTAAGAGGGTTAAATAAAGTGTTGTTAAGCTTTAAAGGCGCGTAAATATGCTGCTCTAGGTATTCGTCGAGTGGTTGGCCGCTAATGCGCTCAATTAAAACCCCTAAAATCATGTAATCAATATCAGAGTAAACATGCTGGGCGCTTGGCTCGCTGGCTAGTGGCACGCTGGTGAGCAGTAATTGTTTAGTGGTGTCGCTGGCTTGTGAAAAAAACGCTTCGCCATAGCGGGTGTCTTTTCGATGAAAATCGAACACTGGCGGATAACCGGCTTTATGAGTGAGTAAATCTTTAACTTGGCGCAGCTCTCGTCCATCGCCTTGGTATTCTGTTAGGTAATCACTCACCCTATTATTTATATTTAATCGCCCTTCGCTCACAAGCTTCATTAGCGCAAAGTTAGTGGCAAATATTTTGGTGTTTGAGGCTAAATCAAAGAGTGTATTTGTTTGCATGGGCTCTGGGCGTAATAACATTAAGTCATTTTGCTGATATTGCTTGGCATCACCATAAGCGGTTAATTTTAATACCTTACCCGCTTTAATTACCGCTAATACCGCACCAGGAAAGCCCGCACTTACATCTTTTTCTATTAGCTTATCTACCGCACTAAAATCAATAGTTTTAGCCGCAGAGCTATTTAGAGTAGCAAAGGCAAATCGCAGAGTTAAACTGCCGCCAGCAGGTTGAATATTATCAACCTTAAAAGTGTTAACACCGTTGTGAGTGTACTGCCCTAAATTAAAGGCATACTCAGTATTTTTTTGCAGGGTATCAAGCGCTAACTTTTTATTATTAATATAAATATCGGCACTTAAGGCGCTTTCATTTTGTAGTAATAATTGCCCGCGCCCTTTATACGCTTTAAAGGTGCCACGATTATTTACGTATTCTCGGCTACTGGGGTTGGGCTCAGGAAAGGTGGCAATAACTTGCGCATTAGCGAGGCTCTGTATTTGATTAGGAATAAACGGGCGCTGAGATTTAATTGCACTGCTTGCGCCACTGCAACCGGTAATAATAAAACAAAGCGCAATAGTCAGCGCGTTAAAAAAAGTACGCTTTGCTAACACGGAAAAATTTAAATACACACTTATTCCTTTATTAATACAGCAAATAAGGCGCTCTTTGCTGTTTAAATTGCTCAAGCCCCGCTTGCCAGCTTTGTTTAATTTCCTCAGCTGTTCGCCCCGCTTCTATGGCAAGTCTGAACTGATCAGTTCCTGCGAGCTTATCCATAAAGTCGGCACGCTCAAAAAACAGCTTTTTAGCCTCAGTCAGTTGCTGGTAAGCATTAATTAAATAATTTAAGTTTAAGCCAGTGGTATCACTATGGCGTAAATCAATCCCTTTCACTAGCTGGTTTTTAAATTTAGGATTAAGCGCTGCGCCTTTTATTGAGCGAGGGGTAAAGCTAAAGTCCCCAAGTGCTATCGGTGAATAACCAATAACCTGAAATGCAAAGTCGGTACCTCTACCAATACTAATGGGCGTTGCCTCAAAAAAGCACAACGAGGGATACAGCGCTATTGACTGATCGTTGGGTAAATTAGGGCTTGGTTTTACTGGCAAACTATATGGTGTTGTGCGGGTGTAATGATCAACAGCAATGACGCTCAGCTGTAACTCAGCCGCTTGATTGATCCAGCCCTCGCCTTTGATCATTTTAGCTAGCTCGCCTACCGTCATACCGTGTAATACAGGGATTGGGTGCATACCCACAAACGATTTAAACTGCGGCTCTAAAATTGGCCCGTCAATGTGGCTAATATTAGGATTTGGTCTATCAAGTACAATAAATTCAACGCCTTGCTCAGCCGCAGCCTCCATCATGTAATGCATAGAGCTAATGTAAGTATAAAAACGTACGCCCACATCTTGAATATCAAAAATAATGATATCAATATCGCTTAGCACCTTGGCGCTTGGTTTTTTGTTTTTTCCGTAAATAGAAATTAGTGGAATACCGGTTTTGCTATCAACGGCGTTTTTAACATGCGCTCCCGCATCATGATCGCCTCGAAAGCCATGCTCAGGTGCAAAAATTTTAGTAATGTTAATATTTTTAGTAAGCAGGCTATCAACCAGATGTGTTTGCCCCACTACAGAAGTTTGATTGACCACCAGCCCGACACGTTTGTTTTTTAATTGCGGTAAGTACATGGCAAACTGCTCTGCACCTACAGTTATTGAATGTTTAGCCTCATTTACGTGTGCGGTAACAGTAAAAAGTGCGCTTAAAATAAATAAGAATATAAAAAATACGGTTTTAAACATACAGCAAGATCCTTTTAAACAAGACGTTCAAAATAACACAGCCGAGTTTAAAGAGCAGCTTAGGTTTTAGGTTTTAGCTTTTAGCTTTTAGGTTTTAGGTTTTAGGTTTTAGGTTTTAGGTTTTAGGAATGAGAAGCTGCGCTGCTAATATAAGCAAGTTCTTTGTATATTTAAGTTTTTAAAGCCGTTATTCACAAAGAGGTTAAGAGCCGCTGCGCTTTTAGAGAAGTGGCTGAATGTAAAATTTAGCGGTGTGCATAATTGGGTTTAACTAATACCTGAAAGCTTTCTCAAATTCCAGGCACAAAAAAACCGACTTAATGTCGGCTTATTTATGAAAGTGGTGGGCGCAGGACGTATCTCCTAAGCGTGAACCTCCGACCGCTTGGTTCGTAGCTTGCTACTTTCCCATATTCACTTTATTTCAGGCACAAAAAAACCGACTCAGTGTCGGCTTATGTATGAAAGTGGTGGGCGCAGGAGGATTCGAACCTCCGACCGCCTGGTTCGTAGCCAGGTACTCTATCCAGCTGAGCTATGCGCCCACTTTCTATATTTGCTTTTTTAACTCTAAGCAGAGCGTTCTCTAAAAGAGAGTAAAGTATGGTGGGCGCAGGAGGATTCGAACCTCCGACCGCCTGGTTCGTAGCCAGGTACTCTATCCAGCTGAGCTATGCGCCCATACTTTATTTTACAAGATGCGCCATTTAAAAAATGGTGGAGAGGGAGGGATTCGAACCCTCGATAGAGCTACAAACTCTATACTCCCTTAGCAGGGGAGCTCCTTCGGCCACTCGGACACCTCTCCGTCTTGTGGGGCGTATAATAAAGATTTCAGAAAATATGTCAAACACTTTTCTGACAAAAGTGACTATATGGCTATAGATTGCACACATGCCTAGTTTTAAAGTGTAATTAGTTTGAAAAATAATCAGGTTAGGTGTTTGGGGTGCTTGAATTTACACCCATCACTGGCACTAGTTCGTCCGTAAGTTCAGCAAGGTATTGCTCTTGATAGCCTAACTTCTGAAACTCGGCAATACACGCGCGGTAATACGCTTGTCGCTGTTGCTCTGTAGTGTTCTCATCAGGTAAAGATTCTACTCGTTTAGCTTTCATATTATTTCTCTAAGTCCTTTAGAAATTTTTATTTTTTACGACTAAGAATGACCGTGTATAAATTTCGGCCACATTTTAGCTAAAAAATTCACATAAATACAACATAATGTTTAAAAAACAATCATACCAAAAAGTTATAGCACTGCTGTAATGTTGCTAAGCAGTCAAGCAACTTTATGATAATGAAGCTGAATTAAAGATTAATTTACTTTTATACTTACACTTCATTATCAGTGTAGTACTTATTAATTAAAAGCCCTAATGTGAAGTTTAGGCAATGTCTCACAAACAATAGGGCAAAAAAAACGCCGCTAGTTAGCGGCGTTGATAATTTTTAGTTTATTCCTTCAAGCTTAGTCTGCTTGTGGGCGCATATGCGGGAATAAAATAACATCTTTAATTGTTGATGAGTCAGTAAACAACATGACTAAACGGTCAATACCAATCCCTTCACCCGCTGTTGGTGGTAAACCATACTCTAACGCGCGAATGTAGTCTTCGTCGTAGTGCATTGCTTCATCATCACCTGCGTCTTTTTCTTCAACTTGGCGAGAAAAACGCTCAGCTTGGTCTTGTGCATCATTAAGCTCAGAGAAACCATTTGCAAGCTCACGGCCACCAACAAAGAATTCAAAACGGTCAGTTACAAATGGGTTTTCGTCGTTACGACGTGCAAGTGGAGACACTTCCCACGGATACCCTGTGATAAATGTAGGTTGGATAAGCATATGCTCAGCCGTTTCTTCAAATATTTCACATAAAAACTTACCCGGGCCCCATACGCAGTTTTCAGGAATTTTAACATGCACTTGTTTAGCGTACGCTTTTAATTCTTCAAAGTGGTTTTCTGGGTCGTTAAATACCGCAGCATCAAACTCAGGGTTATATTTTAAGATTGCGTCGCTCATGCTTAAACGTGTGAACGGTTGACCAAAGTCATACTCTACTGAATCAATCACTTCACCGTTTTCATCTTTAGTGGTGTTAACCACAATTGGGCTGCCCAGTACGTTAGTTGCAACTGTACGTAACATGTCTTCGGTGATGTTCATTAAATCAATGTAGTCAGCGTATGCTTGGTAGAACTCAATCATGGTGAATTCTGGGTTGTGACGCGTTGATAACCCTTCGTTACGGAAGTTACGGTTAATTTCGAATACACGGTCAAAACCACCTACTACTAAACGCTTTAAGTAAAGCTCAGGCGCAATACGTAAGTACATGTCGATATCAAGCGCATTATGATGAGTTACGAATGGACGCGCAGATGCACCACCAGGAATAACCTGTAGCATTGGCGTTTCTACTTCCATAAAGTCGCGGTCGGCTAAAAAGCGACGAATACCTTCAACCACTTGTGAGCGAATACGGAATGTTTCACGCGTTGCTTCGTTAGTAATTAAATCAACATAACGCTGACGGTATTTCGTTTCTTGATCCGATAGGCCATGGAATTTTTCAGGAAGTGGACGAAGTGACTTAGTCAGTAGTTCGTACTCAGCCATGTCTACGTATAAATCGCCTTTACCCGATTTATTAAGCGGCCCTTTAACACCAATAATATCGCCAATATCAAGCTGGCCATATTTTGCTTTTAAATCTTTTTGTACGTCTTTTGATGCATAAACTTGTACACGGCCTTTCATATCTTGAATAGACATAAACGGACCACGCTTAGCAAGAATACGACCTGCAATCGATACTACGTGCTGTAATTCGATTAATTCTTCTTTACTCTTATCACCAAACTCAGCCTGCAAATCTGCCGTGTAATGCTCACGACGGAATTGGTTTGGATGACCGTTGGCTGGGCAATTTGCGCGAATAGCGTCTAATTTGCCGCGACGCTCAGCGATTAACTTATTTTCGTCTTGGATTTGATCAGTCATTTTTTAGCTCTTTTTTAGCTTGGTGGTTATAAACCAGATTTTAAGCTGGCTTCAATAAATTTGTCTAAGTCGCCATCGAGTACCGCTTGAGTATTACGGTTTTCAACGCCGGTACGTAAATCTTTAATACGCGAGTCATCAAGTACGTAAGAACGAATTTGACTTCCCCAGCCAATATCAGACTTGTTGTCTTCTTGGCTTTGCTTTTCTGCATTTTGCTGTTGTAGCTCAAGCTCAAATAATTTCGCTTTTAACTGCTTCATTGCTTGGGCTTTATTTTTATGCTGCGAGCGCTCGTTTTGACACTGCACCACAGTATTAGTTGGCACGTGAGTAATACGTACCGCTGATTCAGTTGTATTTACGTGCTGACCACCCGCGCCTGATGCACGGTAAACGTCTATACGTAAGTCAGACGGATTAATATCAATCTCAATGTTGTCATCAACTTCTGGGTAAACAAACGCAGAAGCAAACGAGGTATGACGGCGGCCACTTGAATCAAATGGACTTTTACGAACGAGGCGGTGTACGCCTGTTTCAGTGCGTAACCAACCATAAGCGTATTCGCCAGAAAAACGCACCGTTGCGCCTTTAATACCAGCAACATCACCATCGGTCGCTTCAACTAGCTCTACTTTAAAGCCTTTTGCTTCACCCCAGCGTAAGTACATACGCAGTAAAATATTACACCAGTCTTGTGCTTCAGTACCGCCAGAGCCTGACTGTAAATCAAGGTAAGCATCGTTTGAATCGTGAGAACCTGAAAACATACGGCGAAACTCAAGCCCTTCAAGCTGCTGATTTAAATCAGCCAGTTCGCTTTGTGCTTCATCAAAGGTGTCTTGATCTTCGGCTTCAACAGCAAGCTCTACTAACCCTTCAACGTCGTCAGTACCCGCCACTAAGGTGTCAATGGTTTCAACAACAGCCTCTAGTGCTGACTTTTCACGACCAAGGGCTTGTGCGCGCTCAGGTTCATTCCATACGGCTGAATCTTCAAGTTCGGCGTTAACTTCTTCTAAACGTTCTTGTTTAAGAGCGTAGTCAAAGGTACCCCCGAAGCAGTTCAGTACGTTCGCGAATTTCCTTGATTTGATTAATCACAGGATTCACTTCAAACATGTACATTACTCCAAAATGGCTAGGTTATTGCGCACTTAAAAAAGAGACTGAGCGCAATTAAAAATCATCAAATAATAAAAACGCCCGATTTTAACAAAAAACCGCGCGTTTTATTAGCCTTTTATGCATGGTTTGAAGATATTTTTTAGCCCACTTTTTCAAGCTCTCTTACAATCAGTTGTAAGCTAAATTTACCTCTAAATTCATTTATATCGAGCTGGTACGCTACTTTAACAAACTGCGCCTCGGTATCTGGCCACGCTTTTACATCAATGCCAAAAGCTATGGCGTCAACTAAACGTGCAGATTGGTGTTTAAGGACTAACTTTAGGTGTTTTTCACCCACAATGCGCTGCTGTATCACTTCAAAGGTGTGTTCAAATATCGGCTCAGGAAATTGCTGCCCCCACGGGCCTGATTGCTTTAATAATTGCGCAAAATCCATGCTAAAGCAGTCGTTAGGTAGTTCACCATCAGTAAATACAATGCAGCGTTTACTTTCTTCACTGAGTTGCGCGCTGACCGCACTATCAAACGCACGTTTAAACTCAGTAAATTGCTGCTCGTTAATACTTAATCCTGCCGCCATTGCGTGGCCGCCAAATTTATTAATTAAACCAGGCTGCGCGGTGTTTAATCCCTCAAGTAGGTCGCGCATATGCAAGCCTTCAATTGAGCGACATGAGCCTTTTATTTCACCGTTTTCACCACCGGCAAATATCACCGTTGGGCGGTGGTACTTTTCTTTTAAGCGCCCGGCTAAAATACCAATTACCCCTTGGTGCCAATCGTCTTGGTACAAACAAATAGCATCGGGCACACTGTCTTCTTTAAAGGCGAGCCTATCGAGCACCGCTTGCGCTTCTACTTGCATGCCTTGCTCTATTTCACGTCTGGCAAAGTTTAAACTATCAAGCTCGCCAGCTATGCGCCTTGCTTGATTTATGTCGTTGCTAAGTAAACACGCTATGCCTAGACTCATGTCGTCTAAGCGCCCTGCTGCATTTAAGCGTGGTGCAAGCGAAAAACCAAAGTCACTGGCGCTCAAGCGCGCGGCATTGCGATTAGCCACTTCAATCAGTGCGGTAATACCCGGACGAGTTTTACCACTGCGAATACGTGCCAAGCCTTGGTGCACTAACGTGCGGTTGTTCGCATCAAGTGCCACCACATCGGCCACCGTACCTAGCGCTACAATATCCAGCAAATCAGCAATATTTGGCATGGGATGCTGCTCAAAATAACCTTGTTCACGCAATGCGCTTCTCAGGGCAATGAGTAAATAAAATGCCACCCCAACACCGGCTATCGACTTAGAGGGAAAATCACAATCGTGGCGGTTAGGGTTAACAATAGCATCGGCGTTAGGCAGTTGTTCACCCTGCAAGTGGTGATCTGTTACCAGCACTTTAATGCCTGCGGCTTTAACAATATCAATGCCTGCGATACACGATATGCCATTATCGACGGTGATCACTAAATCGGGCTGCATCGTCACTATTTGCTCAGCCAATGCTGGGCTTAAACCGTACCCTAAACTAAAGCGGTCTGGTACTAAGTAATCTAAGTGGGTAAAGCCAAACATGGCCAGCCCTTGCATTAAGGTGGCGGTGCTGGTTGCGCCATCGGCGTCAAAGTCGCCCACAATAAGTATTTTGCTTTGTGCGTGTAGGGCTTCAATTAACAGTTGGCTGGCTTTGTCTATATCTTTAAAAAGTTTGAAGTCGTGGAGTGTAGCTGCGCTATTGTTTAGCTCATCGGCATGGGACACATTTCGCGTGGCATAAATTTGCTTAATAACAGGGTGAAGATGGCTCGGCAGATGAGAGTCGTCAACGGGTTCTCGCGCAATGATCATTTTTTTCATGCTAGTTTTTAACTTATGATGTTCATGATATAAGACAAAAAAAGGCCATTAAGGCCTTTTTAAACACATACTCGCGGTATTGCTTAGCCCGCTTTGTTAGCCTCAAGCGCTGCGCTTAATGCCGCAGCAGGCTGATAACCTGGGATCATCGTGCCATCTTCTAAAATAATAGCCGGTGTACCACTAATACCAAAACTCTGGCCTAATTGGTAATGCTCAGCAACAGGTGCGCTACAGCCTTTAACAATTTGGGTATCTGCACCTGATTTAGCTTCAGTTAATGCTTCTTGCTGATCTTTCGCACACCATACATTCATTAAATCAGCATAACCAGAACCTTGCAGACCGCCGCGTGGAAATGCTAAATACTTAACGGTAATACCCGCATCAAGTAAGTCATCTAGTTCACGGTGTAATTTACGACAGTAACCACAGCTAATATCGGTAAATACAGTAATGCTGTGTTTTTCTTCAGGCGCTTTGTAAACAATCATTGAGTCTTCGTATTCTTTTAACCCTGATTGGCGAACACCATTAAGTGCTTGCTCGGTTAAGTTACTACGGTTGTTTAAATCGATTAGCGTACCTTGCATTAAAAATTGACCGTCAGGACTTGCATACAGCACACCTTTATTGGTGATCAATTCTTTTAAGCCTGCAACTGGGCTTGGATTAATTTGTTTAACGGTCACCCCTAGCGCGGCAAATTTCGTCACGATAGGATCTGTAGCATCCGGAGTGACTGCAACGCTATTAGCAAAAGCGCTCAAACTAGTGCACAACATGGCACCTGCTAACATTAATTTTTTCATAACGGGTTCTCTATCCTAAAAATACTTATCTTATCGTGTCTATATGACCGGCTTAGTGACAAAAAAATTCGCTTAAGCACGAGGGTGATGCTCAGCATGCACCGATTTTAATCGCTCATTCGCTACATGCGTATAAATTTGGGTAGTTGATAGGTCGCTGTGGCCAAGCATCATCTGCACCACACGCAAGTCAGCCCCATGATTTAATAAATGCGTTGCAAATGCATGTCGCAAGGTATGGGGTGATAACGGCGACTCAACGGATGCCAAAATAGCATAGTGTTTAATCCGATGCCAAAAAGTTTGTCGTGTCATGCCTACCCCTCGTTTAGAAGGAAATACAAAATCGGTGGCATGTTTTATCATTTGTGCGCGCCCGAGCTTTAAAAACTGCTCGAGCCAATACATAGCTTCTTCACCTAAAGGCACTAGCCGCTCTTTGTTTCCCTTACCTTTTACAAACACCACAGCTTGGCGCAAATTTATTTGCTCCATTCTAAGCCCCACCAGCTCAGTTACCCGCAGGCCTGTTGCATACAGTAACTCCAGCATGGCTTTATCGCGCAGCCCCATTGGCTCTTCAATGTTGGGCGCACTTAATAGCGCTTCTACTTCGGCCTCAGATAGCGTTTTTGGTAACGACTGCCCTGCCTTTGGCTGAGCAATATTGACCATAGGTGAGTCGCTAATTATTTTTTCGCGTACAAAGTACTGATAAAAACGTTTTAATGCACTGATACTTCGCGCAGTGCTGCGTGGTTTTAGCCCTAAATCAACGCGGTGTGCTAGGTAACTTTCAACATCTAGACTGGTTACCGTCATTAAGCTTTCGCCTTTTAAAAATTGGCAAAACTTATCTAAGTCACTGCGATAAGCGCTCAGTGTGTTTTCACTTACGCCTTGCTCTAAATAGAGGCTATCTAAAAAGGTTTCTAAAAAGTCGCTATTGCTGCTTAGCTCAGTATTTTGTTCAGGTAAATCGTCAGATAGCGTTGTCACGTTGTGATCTCATGTTGGTAATACCACGGGAGAAGGTATCAATTAAAAATACCTTACGGTAAACTTGAGCCTATCATAACAGGCAATTACACAGTGATAAATACGATGCAGATTGGTTTATTTTTTGGTTCTACTACCTGCTATACCGAAATGGCGGCAGAAAAAATACGCGACATTATTGGCGCCGATATCGTCAGCTTACATAATATTAAAGACGAGCCGCTTAAAAACGCTGAGCAATATGACTTTATCATTTTTGGTATTTCTACGTGGGACTTTGGCGAAATTCAAGAAGATTGGGAATCAAAGTGGGACGACATAAAAGACGTTGACCTAAATGGTAAAACTATAGCCTTATTTGGCATGGGCGATCAGCAAGGGTATGGCCAGTGGTTTCAAGACGCATTAGGCATGCTTCACGACGAAATAAATGCCCAAGCCATTACTCAATTAGGCTTTTGGCCGAACGACAGTAATTACGAATTTGAAGCATCAAAAGCACTTACCGAAGACGGTAAACAGTTTGTAGGTTTAGCATTAGACGAAGACAGTCAGTACGAGCTAAGCGACGAGCGTATTGCCACGTGGGTAGAACAAGTGATGACAGAGTACGCTGAAACCCTATAACTCACTATTGCAAAGAGCGCTGCCATGCAGCGCTTTTTAATTCTTAACTATTCTACTTTTAACCAGTATTGGTTACGGTAAAAAAAGCCCACATAACCACGCACTTCAAGTTTTTCGCCATTTTGCTGCGGTGTTAAACGCACGCTGTAGGTTTTACCGTTATTTGGGTCGAGTATTTCACCGTCTTCCCAACTACCGTCACCCGCATAGGTCACATCTTCAATAATGGTCATCCCCAACATAGGCTGATTCTTTTTATCACCATCACACTCGGTGCAAAGTGCATCTTGCTTGGCTTTATTGAGTATTTTTTCAATTTTACCAGTCAGCACGCCATCTTGCTCAGTAATGCGCACGTACGACTTAGCCTCGTTGGTCTCTTCGTTAATAGTTTTCCAAAGCCCAACCGGTGTGGGGTTAGCTAATAACTTAAATGAGGCAAAAATACTGCCGACCAAAAATCCCATCAACAGCGAGTTAGCTCTTTTTTTATTCAATAAATTCATTGCGTTACTATATTAGCGATTAATTAAGCCATAGTAACAATAAACAACCAGATGCAAAACTGTTTAAACACCCAGAACGCGCTACATTTTTAAATAAAATGCGCGGCATAGCGCCTGATACTCTGTGGTATAGCTATTATCATTGGCTCTAATACATAACTTAGTTGTACTTATCTCACTCTGCTCATAACTAAAAGTCATCAAACTGCGGCTAAAGGGCTTATTTGGCATAGCTTGTACTTGGCAGTGACGATTTAAATACAGCCCTTGCTGCTGTGCTAATGTTATAAATAACTGCGCCTCAGTGGTGGGTAAAATAAGATTAAAACGCGAATGTTGATGACTTAGATGCCTAAACGCACCAAGCAGTTCTGCAAAACTTAAACCATCGGTATGGCGAGCGGTATTTCGCGCTGCATTATCACCTTTTAAACTGTGATTAAAATAAGGCGGATTAGCTATAACACAATCAAATAAACCTGCAGCCTCAAACTGCTGAATAGCCTGATGGTAAATACTAATATCTCGCCAAGGACTTTGCTGGCAATTTTGTAAAGCCTGCTGATAGGCGGCTTCATCAACTTCAACCGCGCTCACCTTTAAATGTGGCGCTCGTTGCTTACACATTAGAGCCAGTAACCCTGTACCTGTTCCTATATCAAGTAACGTATTTGCGTGGCTTAAATCAGCCCATGCGCCCAGTAAAATACCATCGGTAGAGACCTTCATGGCGCACTGGTCGTGCTCAACCTTAAATTGTTTAAATGCAAAACCAGACATTTTTTCACCTTTTCATTCACCAAGCAGGTTTAAGTGCGTATAATTAACGGCAATTGTCCCCTATTTTTGACACTCTATGCAATTTTCTGAATTTGATCTTGATGATAAGCTACTCAATGCTATTAATAAAATGGGCTATGAAACCCCCACTAGCATTCAACAACAAGCCATTCCTGAGGCGTTGCAAGGACGCGATATTTTAGCGTCGGCACCAACAGGTACAGGTAAAACGGCGGCATTTTTAATTCCGGCAATTCAATATTTAATGGATTTTCCGCGTCGTGATCCGGGCTTTGCACGGGTATTAATTATGACCCCAACGCGCGAGCTTGCTTATCAAATTCATGAACAATGTGAGTTACTTGCAAAACAAACCCAGTTAAAAATTGGGGTGGTTACCGGCGGTATTAACTACGGTACACACAAAGAAATTTTTGAAAATAATAACGACATTTTAATCGCCACACCTGGGCGTTTAATGGAGTATTTGGAAACTGAAAACTTCCACGCAGAAAACGTAGAAATGCTTATTCTTGATGAAGCCGACCGCATGCTCGACATGGGTTTTCGTAAAGAAATGCTGCGTATTTGTGATGAAGCTAAAAATCGCCGTCAGTGCTTTTTATTCTCAGCCACCCTTGAAGGTGACAGCGTAGAGTTGTTTGCAGAGCGTATTTTAAACGACCCTGCTCTACTTGAAGCCGAATCATCACGCAAAGAAAAAGCTAAAATACACCAATGGGTTCATTTAGCCGACGATTACCATCATAAACTTGAGCTGTTAGTTAACACCTTAAATGGCCCTGATGTTAGTAAAGCGATTGTGTTTGTAAAAACCCGTGAGCGTCTTGAAATCCTTATTGGTGAACTAACCAATAACGGCGTTAAAGCTGCGTGGCTGCGTGGTGAAATGCCACAAGATAAACGCATGAAAGCGATGGAAAATTTCCACAGTGGCAAAACTCGCATTTTAGTCGCGACCGATGTCGCTGCGCGCGGTATTGATGTAGCGGACATAAGCCATGTAATTAACTTTGATATGCCGCGCACTGCAGATGTTTACGTACACCGTATTGGCCGTACAGGTCGTGCAGGTAAAAAAGGCATAGCGATTTCACTAATTGAAGCGCACGACATTGGTATTCTTTACAAAGTAGAACGTTACATAGAGCAGAAGCTTAAACGCCGTGTATTTAAAGGATTAGAGCCGAAGCATAAAGAAGCTAAGCCACCGGTTAAAAAGCGTAAAGATCCAGTAAAAATGAAAGCAAAGAAAAAAGCCAAGGTTAAAAAGAAAAAGTAACCTTTGTTTTCTAACTTGTTTAATTTAGCCGACGTCTGTCGGCTTTTTTATGACTTATATTAATTTTATTAAAACAGTGAGTAAGCAATTCAAAGTAATATGTAAAAACTACTTAGCTGAATAACCACTTAACAAAATAACCAATAATTTCAATTGGTTAAATTTGGAATGAAACTTGTAACCCCTAACAGTATATGAGTATTAAAACGCCGAGTAACGGCGTTGCTTTTTAGTAACACACTAAGGATATAGTTATGAGTCGCATTAAATTTACTATCGGTTTTATTTCGTTTTGTTGTTTATTTTTATTAGCCTCTGCTTTTAACGTCAGTGCAGCAACGCATTTAGCAGTAGTGAGTAGTGTGGCCACACAACCTAATTTACAACAATCTATTACTCATGAGTTACGTACTAATCCAAATTTAGAATTAGAAAATTTAAACGTACGCGTTAATAACGGTGACGTTGAACTCAAAGGCGAAGCTAAAAACGGTTTTGAACGTGCTCTTGCACAAAAGTTTTTAGAAAATATGGATGGGGTTAAACGCATTAAAAATAATATCGCTATTATTTAAGGTCTGTTGACCTTTGTGAATTAAATTTTTAGTAAGCGCAGCGTGTTGCTTAAACACGCTGCGTTTTTTATTGTGCAAAATAAATATCTGCATAAAAATAAATTTAAATAATGGCTTACATAAAAGAGTGCAGCGCAGCAGGCAATGTAAAAACGCGCTGCAAGTGGGAAATTATTTCCCACTCAATTTACTCAATCTAGTTTGATCTATTGTTGTCCTTGCTTTCACTTTTTAGCCGAGTGGTGGCTTATTTTATCGCTGATCATGGCATCGAGTTTTTCACCGCCTTTAATACCAAAATCAAGGGTACGAATCGGAAACGGAATACTTATATCTGCCGCATCGAGCGCTTGCTTAACAGCCACAACCCCTTTGTGACGCACCGTCATAAAATCGGGCTCGCCAGGGTATTTAATCCAAAACCATACCAGTAAGTTTATACTGCTATCACCAAAGCCTTCTGCGTATACCGCGGTTTCATTTTTGCGGATCACAAAGTCAAATTGGTTAATTTTGTCGACGATGACCTCACCGGCTTTTTCTATGTCGTCAGCGTAAGAAATACCCACCGGCACTTCTATTCGTCTTACCCCTAAGGTGCTGTAATTACGCAGTACATTTCTAAATAGTATTTTATTAGGTACCAGTATCAATTGCCCGTAAAAGCTCTCTATTAGTGTGTTGCGCAAGTTTATTGAATGCACTGAACCAAATACGTTATCGGTCTCGATAACATCACCCGCTTTGAACGGTTTACGAATACCCATAGCAATACCCGCAATTAGGTTTTCGGTCATATCTTGAAAAGCAAAACCAATGGCAAGACCAACAATACCTGCACCCGCAAGCAGTGACGTAACGGTACTTTTTAAGCCCATAAAATCAAGGGCAATAAAGACCCCCACACTCAGTACAATAACTTTAAAAATGGAGGCCATTAAGTCAGCAATTTGAGTAGAATCGAGCGAGCGACGCAATACTTTTTTCATTCCTTTGCCTGCAAGGCGGGCAATAAATGAAAATATAATCGCAATAATCACCGCGACTATAAAGTTAGGGATATGACTTATAACAACATCAAACCAACCGCCGAGCTTCTCTTCTATTAGTTTTTCGGCTTCTGTAATTGAGGGAATTGAGAGCATTTATTTTATACCTTAGTTAGGGTTAGTAATCTAAGGTTTGCAAAAATAGCGCCAGTATAAAAAAAGCCATGCAATGCATAGCTTTTTGGGTATGTGTTTAGCTGCAAATAGCGCTAAATTTAGCTTTGCTCTTCGCGCAAAAATACCGGTTCAAGTTCTTTAGTGGTTGCTTCTGAGCTAAAGTAATAGCCGGCCACAGTAAACTCTTTGAGTTGGCTTAATTGAGTCACTTGATTTTCAATGATGTAGCGTGCCATCATGCCGCGCGCTTTTTTAGCGTAAAAGCTAATCACTTTATATTGGCCGTTTTTACAGTCTTTAAAGTGTGGTGTAATAATGTGTGCGTTAAGCGTTTTTTTATCTACTGCTTTAAAGTATTCGTTAGAGGCTAGATTTACTAAGTATTGTGCATCTTGTGCCGCTAATACGTCGTTAAGTTTATTAGCAATAACACTGCCCCAAAACTCATATAAGTTTTTACCCCGACTATTTTCAAGTTTTGTACCCATTTCTAAGCGATAAGCCTGCATTAAATCAAGCGGCTTTAATACTCCGTATAATCCCGAAAGTATACGTAAATGGTCTTGAGCGTAATCAAGCTGCTTAGTAGTGAGGGTATTAGCATCTAACCCGCCGTATACATCGCCGTTAAAGGCAAGCACGGCCTGTTTAGCATTATCGGTAGTGAATGGTTGTGCCCACTCACTGAAACGCGCTGCGTTGAGGCCTGCGAGTTTATCGCTAATTTTCATTAAACTGCCAATTTGCGCAGGAGTTAGTTCACGGCATACTTTCATGAGCGCTTCGCTGTGCTCAAGTAATTCAGGTTGAGTGAACTTATCTGTTGCGGGTGGCGTGTCGTAATCAAGATTCTTTGCTGGTGAAATAACAGTGATCATAGTTAGCTATTGACTTGTAAATTATTTAATGTCAATTTCAACATTAAATGAAACGAAAAGCACGTTTTGTTTAAAATTATCCTACCTAAAACTCAACCGTTACCGTTTTTTTATTGATAAGGACATAAGACCTATCAAGCATTGTCACACTGTTGCAGTATAGCTATATTAAGGTAGTTTAGATTTTCTTTTAACTTGCTTGGAATGAGGAAAAGCAAATGACTAGCGCTCTACAAAGGCTTAAACAACACTCTTCTATCGTGGCCGACACGGGCGATATAGAAGCCATAAAAAAACATCAACCTGAAGATGCGACTACCAATCCATCGCTACTTTTAAAAGCGAGTGAGATTGAAGCTTACAAACCTTATCTAGATAAAGCATGGCAGTATGCAAAAGAAACCGAGCAGCAGCCTGCAAAACAGCTAGAGCTGGCTTGTGATTATTTTGCAGTATTACTTGGTAAAGAAATTAGTGAAATTGTACCGGGTTATATTTCTACTGAAGTTGATGCACGTTTATCATTTGATACCCAAGCAACAATTAATAAAGCACACACGCTATTGAGCCTTTACGAAAAAGAAGGCGTAAGCAAAGACAAGATTTTAATTAAAGTAGCGTCAACGTGGGAAGGCATTAAAGCCGCAGAACAGTTAGAAAAAGAAGGCACTAAGTGTAACTTAACGCTTTTATTTAGCGATGCCCAAGCGCGCGCCTGTGCTGATGCAAACGTATTTTTAATTTCGCCATTTGTTGGCCGAATTTTAGATTGGCACGTAGCAAACGGTATGGAAAAACCAACCGACCCGCTTCAAGACCCGGGTGTACAATCGGTGCGTAGTATTTTTGAGTTTTATAAGCGTCACGATTACAAAACTGTTGTTATGGGCGCAAGCTTTCGTAACACCGGTGAAATCATTGCCCTTACAGGCTGCGATAAGCTAACAATTAGCCCTAATCTTTTAGAAGAGCTAGGTAATTTAGAAGACGCACAAGAGTACTTACTAGAGAGCGATATTGCTAAAGAGCCAAAACCTGAGCCACTTAGCGAAGCACAGTTCCGTTGGTTACATAACCAAGACGCTATGGCGACTGAAAAACTAGCTGAAGGTATTCGCTCATTTGCAGATGCGCAAGAGCAACTAGAAGCACGCTTTAAAGCGATGTAACTAATCGCTGTTTAATGAGTTTAAAAACGTCGCTTTTAGCGGCGTTTTTTTATGTCTGCGATTTACTTTAAATACTCGACTTGTCCCCATTTACGTTCTTTTTGTATTGATCTTCATCAAAATACCACCCATCAGTAACAGTTTCGTCACATTTATATTCTATTTTATTAATAGCTGTGGTATAGATACTGCCGAGGTTCAAAAAGTGGTCAATAGGAGATAATCAATGGATAGCCTAAACGAAATAATAGAGATATTAGAAGGTTCTGATACATCGAAAAAAACCTCTCAAAAAAATAAAAAAAGAAAATGGCGCGAAATAGAAGCAATAAAAGATAAGCAACGTTTGCGCAAAGAACTACAGGAGCTCGACTATTTTGCTGATAGTGTTGCTATTGATGAATTAGAGTTTTAATCAACAACAGCAACTAAAAAGGCTTTCATTTATGAAAGCCTTTTTTAATACCAATTACCCTATACTTGCCAATTAATGGGCTGTGCTCCTTGCGCTATTAACAGTTCATTGGTTTTTGAAAAGTGCTGACAGCCAAAAAATCCGCGATGCGCAGAAAGCGGTGAAGGGTGCGGCCCAGACAATACATGATGGCGCTGGCGATCAATGCTTTTACCTTTTTTTTGTGCATGTGCGCCCCACAAAATAAACACCACTCCTTGGCAATGCTCATTTATATGAGTAATTACGTTATCGGTAAATTGCTCCCAACCTAAATGTTTATGGGAATGGGCTTGCCCTTGCTCTACTGTTAGTACGGTATTAAGCAAAAACACACCTTGATCTGCCCAGCTTTGTAAATAGCCATGCTCTGGCGTAATAAAACCATTAATGTCAGTCACTAACTCTTTATAAATATTTTTAAGTGAAGGCGGGAGCTTTTTAACTTCAGGCAATACAGAAAAACACAAGCCATGCGCTTGCCCTTCTCCATGGTAAGGGTCTTGACCTAATATAACCACTTTAATGTCGCTAAGTGGAGTTGCATCAAATGCGCTAAACACCTGCGGTTCTGGTGGGTATACAGCAATGCCTTCAGCTCGTTTATTCGTAACATATTCAAGGGTTTGCTGCATATATGCTTGGCTAAGTTCATGGTTTAAAAAAGATGACCAGTTGCTCATAATTGACTCTTAATAAGTTTTCTAGATACCTCAACTTTGTCACACATTTGTGCTAATCCATCAAGCATTCTAGGAGAAAAACGATGTAATAAATCCGCGTTAACGCTAATAAATTGCTTATATTTAACCGCCGGAATTTCAGGCCATTGCTGCCAATTAACTGTAGGTATTACCTGTTTGGATTTTTCATCGGGAATAATAATAATTTGTGGCTTGGTGACTATTACGTTTTCAATGCTGATTTGTGGGTAATCTGTGTCGCTGTCAGCAAATACATTGGTTACTTGGCAGGTTTCGATTAACTGATTTATCCATGTATTTTTTGATACCGTCATCATAGGCTCTGGCCACAGCTGATAAAACCCAGAAAGCGTGGTTTTATTATGCTGCGCGGCTTTAATTGCGTTGAGCTTAGCTGTAAATGCCTCAGCTACTTTTTTACTTTGCTCAATATGACCGGTTAATTGACCTAATTTTAGTATTTCCTTAGCAACGCCTTCAATAGAGCGTGGATTACTTAAATGCAATTCAATCCCTAGTCGCTTAATTTGTGCCAAATCTTCTGCCTGATTACCGCTTTTCCACGCAATCACCATGTCAGGCTTGAGCATGAGTAACTTTTCGATAGAAATGCCATTATAGCCGCCGATACGCTCAATTTTAGTCGCCTCTTGTGGGTAATCTGCGTAATCCAGCGTGCCCACTATTAGATCACCCGCCCCAATGGCATATAAATTTTCGACTATGTGTGGCGCTAGAGCCACAATACGAAGCGGCTTGTCGGCTAAGGCTTGGGGTGCACTAACTGCAAACAATAACAGCCCAACAACAATGCGTTTTAACATTAGTAATCAAAGCCCTTTAGTGCTTTTACGCCCGACTCAAATGCATGTTTTACATTTCGTACTTCACTTACCGTATCGGCCAGTTCAATTAAGGTGCGGTGCGCAGCACGACCAGTCACTATCACCGACTGCATTGCAGGTCGGTTGCTAATTGCAGCAACAACCTCATCGAGGTCGACATAGCCATAAGTAACCATATAGGTGAGCTCATCAAGTAATACCACGTCGATACTGCTGTCGCTTAGCATCCTCTTTGACTCTTGCCATGTTGCTTGCGCTGCCGCGGTATCAGCCTCTTTATTTTGCGTATCCCAAGTAAAACCAGTGTTCATAACAGCAAATTCGACCCCTGCACCTTGCAGTAAATTACGTTCACCACATTCCCACGTACCTTTAATAAACTGACACACGGCCGCCTTTTTACCGTGACCAATACAACGTGCAACCACACCAAAACCAGAGGTTGATTTACCTTTGCCATTACCGGTAATAACCTGAAAAATACCTTTTTCTTGCTGTGCTGCTGCTACACGAGCATCAACCTGTTCTTTTACTTTTTGCTGGCGCTGTTGGTGCTTGTCGTTTGTTGATTCAGTCATTGTTATGTCCTTGGTAAATTTTAATAATTTGTTCAATATTTAAATGTGTTTGGCACATTTCAGCGAGCCGTTCTAACTGGCGTTCGCGATGCTCATTAATGCTGATGGCATTAATGTCACTGTCTGGTTTTAGCCACTTTAATAGCAGCTCCGTAGTAGCTGCGTTGTCGAACAAGCCATGTAAATAAGTACCGGCAATGGCATTATCGTCACTAATAAAACCATCCGTAGTAAAGCCATTGGGGTGTTTATTAAAGTGAATAAGTGGTTTATTGAGCGCCTTACCTTTACTGATCCCAGCATGTATTTCATAACCCTGACAAGCAACCTGCTGCTGGTTTAAACTAATAGTGGCGTTTACTTGGCTTAGCACTTTTTGTTCACCTAATGTGGTATCAAAATCACTAAGTGCTAACCCAGCCATTTGCCCTAATGATGATTCCACCGCATTGGGGTCGCTAATAGTATTACCTAACATTTGCATACCGCCGCAAATACCCAGTACTTTGCCACCATAACGTAAGTGGCGTTTAATTTGCTGATCCCAGCCTTCATTTTTTAAAAATACCAAATCACTAAGTACATTTTTACTGCCAGGCATAATGATTAAGTCAACGGATGGAATCGCTTGAGTATGACGCACATAGTTTATATTTATATTTGGGTGCAATCGCAGTGCATCAAAATCAGTGTGGTTACTAATATGAGGCACCAGCAGTACCGCAATATTAATGCTGGCTTCGGTCACATTATTATCTATGGCAACGGCATCTTCGGCATCAAGAGCTAAATCGTGTAGGTAGGGTAACACCCCTAACACAGGTTTACCTGTGTACTCTTCAAGCCAATCTAACCCGCCTTGTAATAGGCTAATGTCACCACGAAAACGATTAATAACAAAGCCTTTTACCCGTGCTTGCTCTGACTCGCTTAATAGCGCCAAAGTTCCTACTAGGTGAGCAAACACGCCCCCTTTATCAATATCGGCAATAATAATAACCGGACAATCGACCTTTTCGGCGTAGCCCATATTGGCAATATCGTTTGCCCTTAGGTTAATTTCAGCTGGGCTACCAGCCCCTTCAACCAGCAATAAATCAAAGCGTTTAGCTAAACGATTATGTGAGGTTAATACCGCATCCATAGCCACTTTTTTATAGTCATGGTAAGAGTCGGCTTCCATATTGCTAATAACTTTGCCATGAATAATTACTTGTGCGCCGGTATCACTATTGGGTTTGAGTAATATGGGATTGAAGTCTATTTCAGGTGCTACTTTTGCTGCAACGGCTTGTAATGCTTGTGCTCTACCAATTTCACCGCCATCATGCGTTACGGCACTATTAAGCGCCATGTTTTGCGGTTTAAATGGCGCAACATTAACGCCTTGATTAGCAAACACTCTGCAAAGCGCTGCAACCAAGGTACTTTTACCCGCATCGGAAGTAGTGCCTTGTACCATTAATGTTTTCATTATTTACCCACCAGCTGGCGCTTACGAAAATACAATATACTTAAAAAGAATAGACTGCCAATAGCCGCCGTGATCACCCCGATTGGCAGCTCTTGGTTGCTTAATAGTGAACGAGCAAGCACATCGACCCATACCATAAATATGCCCCCGACTAATCCGGTCATTAATAACCCAACACGGCTACCTTGAGAGATAAAAAAGCGCACTATGTGCGGCACCATTAAGCCAACAAAGCCAATTCCGCCACAGTTAGCAACCAATACGGCCGTGATCAACGAGCTTAAAATAAGCATTAAAATTCTAAAGCGATGCACCCTAACACCAAGCGTTGTCGCGCTTTCATCGCCTAACAACATCGCATTAAGCTGGCGCCTAAAACCCAACATGATTATTGTACATGCCATAATGACTAAGGCAGGTAACAGCAGCGACTGCCACTGTGCTCTAGCAAAACTACCTAAAGTCCAAAATAAAATAGCCGCGACTGCTTGTGGATCGCTCCAATAAAGTAACAAACTAGTAAAAGCACTAAATAAAAATGATAAGGCCACCCCTGCCAATAACATCGACTCAACTTGAGCGTTGCGCTGGCTACCTGCAATTAAAATTAATAACCCCATCGCAACTAAACTGCCGGTTAATGCCGCCCCAGATAGTGCAATACCCGCCCCAGCTCCTACCAAGGACATTAATATAACCACCCCTAATGAAGCACCAGACGAAATACCAAATAAATAAGGATCAGCTAAGGGATTACGGGTGACTGTTTGTAGTATTAAACCTGCAATCGCTAAGCCACTACCGGCTAAAAAAGCCAACAAAGTACGTGGCATTCTTAATTCAATAATAATGCGGCTGGTAAATGAAGCCTCGTTTGAAAAGGTTAAGCTTTGGTATACATCTGCGAGCGACGTAGGTACCGCACCAAAACTTAGTGCGATAAATAAACTCAATAGTGCGCATAATAGCGCAGCGATTAATGCAACGGCATGGTTAGAAAAGGCCGTCATATTATTGGTATCCATAATAATAAGTAATATGAGGAATAGCCTCACCTTTAATTGTTGCTTGAGGGTGAGTGCTCACTTGAGCACAAACACCAAACACCTCATCCAGCATCTGCTCAGTGACCACGCTACTTGGCTTACCTGCATCAACAACTTTTCCATTTTTAATAACCACTAACTCATCGCACATTGCTGCGGCTAAATTTAAGTCATGAAATGACGCAAATACCGTAATCCCTAAAGATTTAGCCAACTCCATAAGTTGAATTTGATATTTCACATCAAGGTGACTGGTCGGTTCATCCATAATAAGAAGTTGTGGTTGCTGCACAATAGCGCGGGCAATAAAGGCTCGTTGCTTTTCACCGCCTGACAACGAATCAAATAATTGAGTACTATGAGATTCAAGCCCCACATGGCTAATAGCCTGAGCTATTTTTTGTTTATCTGCTTGGGTGGTCGAACTGAATAGCGTTTTATGTGGCGTAAGCCCTAGAGCCACAACATCGAATAACGAGAGGTTAAATTGCGACGGTGTTTCTTGTAGCACAACGGCAACTTGCTTGGCGTAGTCTTCGCTTTTTAGTTGCCAAATATCGGTGTTATTAAATTTAACCTCTCCCGCTGACGGCTGATTAAATCGATACAAGCAACGCAGTAAACTCGATTTTCCCGCACCATTAGGACCAATTAAGCCAACAAACTTGCCACGCTCAATACTCACATTAATATGCTTAAGGATTAAGGTATTACCCACTCGCCAAGAGACATTATTTACGGTTAAAAGCGTTGTTTGTTTAGAGGTTTGAGTGTGCAAAAAATTATCCTAGGCAGGGAAAACCCACACTCAGTACCACAAGTACCAAAAAGAAAATGAGTTAACCCGCTCGTTATATGAAGTTTTAAGGCACTTGTATCTGACTTACAGTAAAACTGATTACAGTTACGGGTATAGTTGAGGAGTTTCACCTCATTCCAAATGCTTGGCTATTATGCGCAGATAAGTAAATAATTTAAAGCAAAAAAAACCGCACTCAGCTGAGTGCGGTTAAAAGGGAGTGTTTTAACTGAGGTTTAGTTAAAACTTATATTCCATACCTAAAGCTAGGTAATCTTGGTCAACGTTGTTGTCCATATCAAAACTTGAGTAAAAGCCAAACACCTTAAGATTTTTGTTTAGCTTGTGGTCAACACCTACCGATACTGCACTTTTATCATCGCTGTCATCAAAATCCATTGTTTGATATTGCACTTTAAAAGTGTTGCTACCCATTAGGTAAGCTGCATTCACTAAGTAACCGTCAGCTTCAGCGCTACCGTCTACTTTTTCTTGTGTTTGGTACATTGCACCAAGTCTAAAGTCTTCAATTTTACCTTGAACTGTTGCACGTACTACGTCGTAACCATTTACTTCACTATCAGCAGCAACAGCAGCATATACAGCGCTCTTTTTAAGGCCAGCATCACCATAAGTTAACGCCACTGAGTAACCATTTTTGGCATCTTTATCATCTTCTGCAATAAATGAAGCTAATACTTTAAAGCCTTCATAGCTGTTTGAAGCGTAAGATACTGAGTTACCTAAGCGGTTTTCACCTTTAAAAGTGTTTTTAATATCACCTTCAAGGTCATTAAATAAATCAAGTTTACCTTGCGCCTGCTTTAACGCTGTATCGTTACGGCCTATTACTACCTGACCAAATGAACCTTTAAAACCTACATATTGATTACGTGCTGAAATATTATCTTTATCGCCTTTTGAGTCAGCATCCGACACATCAACCTGAAATTCAAACTTATAAACAGCTTCTAAACCGTCTGAAATTTTTTCAGACCCTTTAAGTCCGAAACGAGATGCATTACTTTTAATTTCAGTAAACGACCCTTCACCATCGTCAGATGATTGAACAGTTACATTCGCTTTACCGTAAATGTCTACTTCTGCAAGCGCATTAAAAGATAAACCACTAAGTAAGGCTAAGCATAAGCTCGATTTTGCAAATTTCATGTTATTTCCTCGATAATCACAATAGACTAATTTTTAAAACAGCAGCAGTGTGTCACCACTAAATGACAAAAATATTACAAAGGACACATTTTTGTCTTTTTAAGTTAATAAAACTGCATTAAATCTGAAATCAAAATAACATCTAAAATATACCGCTTAACGACTACTTACTTTGTTTCAATAAACTCGGTGTCATTTGCGACAGCAAATTAACCAGAGTTTCTATTAACTCTTTCTGTTCGTTATCTCTATGGTAGGCAACAAATACATCTCTTGAGGTATTTTCTACCCCTTTTACATGAAAAAGTTCGCCTTTTTCTAAATGATCTTTAACTAATACCTGTGGAATAAACGCACTACCGCCACATTGCAGTATTAAATCAAGCGCTATGCGTCCGGTACTGGTTCTAAAATAAGGCGGCGTTTTACCGGTAAATTGACGGGCATGCCAAAGAGAAAACGTAGTTCCCCAATCAACATAAACATATTGATTATCAAAAAAGTTATCGCCTGTTGCGGTGTCGTAGCCACTAACCGGAATAATAGGTAGTTCACAAATTCGTTCAACAACGAGTTCGTCTACTTTTGGTGGATCAAATAAAATGGCTAGATCAAGGGTGCGCTCTAATAGTAATCGAGTGCTCTCTTGTTGTGCTTTTACCTCTGCCACCAAAGATACACCGGGCATAGCCGATACTATATTTGTAATACCAAACTGTAAAAACGCATCCCAAATATTAGGAGTCCCAGCCAAGCTGATTTGCTTATGCATATTATCTGCAAGTGCAACATCCACTTTGGCCCTTTGCATTCCAGTAATAATCATTTGAGCATGCGGCAACAAGCGCTCACCAGGGGCGGTGAGTTGAATATTATTGCGCTGGCGAATAAATAAATTTACGCCTAAGCCCTGCTCTAATTGACGAATTCGAAAACTCACCGCAGACTGCGTTATGTATAGGTTTTCTGCCGCTTTACCAAAATGGCGAGTACGCACCACTTCGACAAATGTTTTTAATAAATCTATGTCCAATTTTTTATCCTCACGATAAAAATTTTTTGTTTAAAAAAATAGCAATTATGTCCCATACTCCAGCTAATAATTGGTATGAGGGTACAGCTATGAGCAATGATATTTCACTACTTCGTCAAGCATTTGTTAGTCAACGTCAGTTTTATGATGATCAAAACTTTCCACGCGGATTTAGCCGCAGCGGGCATTTTACCCTGTTAGAGGCAAGTATTTTAGAACAGCACGGTGTTGTTTTAAAAAGTCTGTATAACAAAACAATTGAGCCACAAAACGAATATCAGCAACAATTTGTAAATGCGGTCAGTGGCATAATTGAGCCAAGTAACCCAATTGAGCGAGCATGGGTTAAATACTTAAAGTTAACAACCTGCAAAACAAAATTTCATACATTATTTGGTCGCTCAAAAATTTCAGGGCCAACACCAATCAGTCAAGATTATTACTCTGAGGCAGACAATCTATAAGTCATTACAATAGTTGCTTTTTGGCGTTTTAGCAGTTACAACTTGTATAAGCAAACATTTTTGCAAAATTTAAACAGGCTGCCACGTGACGCACAGAATACTTATTGTTGAAGACACCCCCACTATTGCGCGAGTGCAAAAGCATATCGCGCAAAAAATTGGCTATGAAGTTGATATTGCCCAGTCGCTGGCTGAGACTAAAGAGCTAATAAGTAAACATGCTTATTTTTGCGCAGTCGTTGATTTTATATTGCCTGATGCCCCGAAAGGGGAAGCGGTTCCCTGCACGATTGCAGCAGATATCCCTACCATTGTTATGACTGGCAATATCGATAATCAAACTCGCGACACCGTCGAAAAGTACCCTATTATTGATTACATTATCAAAGGCAATAAACAAGCTTACGAATATTTAGAAAAGCAGCTTTATCGCCTACCTCGCAATAAGCAAGTTAAAGTACTGGTTGTTGATGACTCAGCGTCTACACGCCAATATATTTGTAATTTATTAACGCGTCATAAATACCAAATATTACAAGCAGCCGATGGCCTAGAGGCACTTAAAGAGCTTGAAAATACCCCTGACATCTCTGTGATTATCATAGATAAAGAAATGCCTAATATGGGCGGTATTGAACTGTGTAATGAAATTAGGCGCATTTATAGTAATGACGAAAAGGCTATTATTGGTATCTCAGGCGCTACATCGTCTAATTTGTCTGCCTTATTTTTAAAAAATGGGGCAAATGACTACTTGTATAAACCTTTTAATAGTGAAGAATTTTACTGCAGGTTAAGCCAAAACGTCGATATGCTAGAGCATATCGAAACTATAAAGCGCCAAGCCAATACTGACTATTTAACTAAACTCCCTAATCGCCGTTACTTTTTTGAAGAGGCTAATAAGTCATTAAAGCAGTTTAAAAAAGCAAAAGCACCAGCCATGTTAGCTATGCTTGATATTGACCATTTTAAAGCTATTAATGATACCTATGGCCATGATGCCGGAGATGAAGTTCTTAAAGGGCTTGCGATATGCTTTAATAAATATTTTGAAAACCAATTGGTTGCCCGTTTAGGCGGAGAAGAATTCGCGGTATTTTTTACTGAGCTAACCGAACAGGAAGCGCTAAAACGACTAGAGAGCTTCAGGCTTTTTATTGAGCTTAACAGTCATGAATTCAGTCAAGCAAACATCAAATTTACGTTATCGATAGGCTTCAGCCACAGTGAAACCTATCAAATTGACGAGCTATTAAAACAAGCCGACTTAAAGCTCTACAAAGCCAAAGAGTCGGGTCGTAATAAAGTTGTTTAGTTTTTAAACCACACCAGAGGCTACAATGGCCGCTTTTCTGCGTTTTCGCGATTGATGGTATGAGTCCCAACTAAAAATAGCCAATGCACTCCAAATACACGCAAAGGTAATTACGCGCTCAGCATCAAACACCTCACCATAAAATACCACCGCTAAAATAAACATTAGGCTAGGCCCTATATACTGAAAAAACCCTAACGTTGTATATTGCAAACGCTTAGCCGCGCCGGTAAAACACAGCAGTGGCAGCGTAGTTACTATGCCCGCGCTCACCAATAATACATTGGTTAGCCAATCATTCCCTGGTAAATTTGACGTTTCAGTCGGTACCATTAGCCACCAATAGGTAAGCGCCACGGGTAACAATATTAATGCCTCAATTAAAATCCCAGGCAGAGCATCAACTTGTAGCTTTTTACGTAATAGGCCATATAGTGCGAAAGATGTTGCTAATGAAAACGCTACCACGGGGAATGAGCCAAAACTAATTAGCTGTAACAGCACGCCTGTAAAAGCTAAAGCAACAGCAGCACCTTGCAACTTACGTAATCGCTCGTTTAAAAACACCATACCAAGCAACACATTTAATAAAGGATTAATGTAGTAACCTAGGCTGGCATCCAACATGTGATTGTTATTGATGGCCCAAATAAACAATCCCCAGTTAAACCCTAGTAAGGTCGAGGTAACAACTAACATCAAAATAAGTTTAGGTTGGATTAAAATGCGTTTAATTTTATCCCAGTAGCTGAGCACACTCACCACCACAATAAGAAACACCACTGACCAAATAACACGGTGCATTAAAATTTCAAATGCTGACACATGTTGGATCATCTTAAAATAAATGGGTGCGAGGCCCCACATAAAAAAAGCGAGGCAGGCAAAAATAGCGCCCTTTCGCTGCTCGGTATCAATCGACATAGTAACCACTTGGTGATTTAAAAGGCCGTCAGTTTACCCCCCTCTCACTTTTTAGCCAACTAAATACGTGCCCGTTCCAAAAGCAATTTGTACTGACTGCTCATTGTGTAACTCCATTCGGCACACACATACTTTATTTCCTGAGCGAATCAGCTTAGCGCTAGCAATAAAAACCTCGCCTTTGCCTGGGCGTAAATAGTCGGTGCGTAAATCGATAGTACCCAGTGTGGCTAGCCTTTTATGTACACTGGGTAAATCTGCATCGTCTAGTTTTCCGATTACACTGGCAGCAGCAAGCATTCCACCGACATTATCAAGTACCGCCGAAATAACTCCGCCATGGAGAATTTTTTGCGCGGGGTTGCCTATTAATACATCTTGCCAAGGAAAGGAGATTTTAGCTTGTTCAGTACTAAGTGACTCCACCGCTATTTTTAAAAATTGGTTAAAAGGCATATTATTAACAAACAACGCCCCAACTTGTTCAATCAACATTTCTTTATTCATTATTATTCTCTATGTTTTAAGGTGGTACGATGAGTAAAGCACAACTTAAAGCTGTTGTAACCTCCTCAATTATCATTACCGATGTTTACACCAAATAATGAAAGCTAAAGACATCCTGATAAAAAACCACTAAAATAGCGCCGATGAATACACTAACTCCCTCTCCAAATACGCTGGTGCGTAAACCTGAAACTGTACTCAAACAAGTGTTTGGTTACAGCGAATTTCGCGACGGTCAAAGTGCAGTAATCGATGCTGCGATTAACGGCCAAGACTCGTTAGTATTATTGCCTACCGGTGGTGGTAAATCGGTGTGTTACCAAATACCCGCACTAGTATTAGAGGGGGTAACCATTGTTATCTCTCCGCTCATTTCTTTAATGCAAGATCAAGTAACTCAGTTACAAGCTCTAGGCGTAAAAGCCGCTTATATAAATAACAGCTTAGCCCGTGAAGAACAGCAGTTAGTCTATCAGCAGTTGCATCAGGGGCTAATAAAATTACTTTATGTTGCCCCAGAGAAAGTACTACAAAGGGAATTTTTAGAGCGCTTATCGCATTTAAATGTCAGTTTGTTTGCTATTGATGAAGCACACTGTGTTTCTCATTGGGGACATGACTTTAGACCTCACTATTTTAGGTTAAATGAATTAAAGCAACGTTTTACACATGTACCTATGATGGCACTCACTGCCACCGCTGATAAAGCCACCCGCTTTGATATTGTTGAGCAACTCAAGCTACAGCAGCCTTATATTCATACCGGCAGCTTTGACCGCCCTAATATTCGTTACACCATAGAAGAGAAATTTAAACCTATGGTGCAATTACTGCGCTATTTGAAAGAGCAAAAAAATCAAAGTGGCATTATTTATTGCACCAGTCGAAAGCGGGTTGATGATATTGCTGAAAAGCTTGCCGATGCAGGCCTTAATGCGGCTGCTTATCATGCGGGAATGAGTAACGAACAGCGTCAATTTGTGCAAACCGGGTTTGCCCGCGACGATATTCAAATTGTGGTTGCCACCGTTGCCTTTGGTATGGGAATTAACAAGCCTAACGTACGTTTTGTATTACATTACGACATTCCAAAAAGTATTGAAGCGTATTATCAGGAAACCGGTCGCGCTGGGCGTGATGGACTGGCTGCAGAAGCCATTATGTATTTTGACCCTGCCGATATAGGGCGGGTTAGACGCTTTTTTGAAGATATTGACGATGAACAACGCCGTCGTGTAGAAGAGCAACGCTTTAATGCCATGGCCAGTTTTGCCGAAGCGCAGACCTGCAGACGTCAAATATTATTAAACTACTTTAGTGAATACCAACGAGAGCCGTGTGGGAATTGTGACATTTGCTTAAATCCACCTAAAAGTTTTGATGGCACATTAGTCGCACAGCAAGCGCTTTCATGTGTGTATCGCGCGCAACAACGATTTGGGTTGGGTTACATTGTAGAGTTATTACGCGGCGCGAATACTAGCCGCATTCGTGATAACAATCATCATGAACTTAGTACCTATGGCATAGGTAAAGATAAAAGCAGTGAATTTTGGCTTAGTATTTTACGCCAACTTATTCATCAAGGGCTATTAAGCCAAGATATAACCCAAGGCGCTTCATTGCGTTTAACGGAAGCTGCACGCGCTATTTTAAAAGGTGAATATGCGCTGCAATTGGCCGAGCCTCGCTTACAAGCTAAACACGTTTATCAGGATAAGTTAGCGCAGTTTAATTACGATAAAAAACTATTCGCTCGCCTGCGTGCATTGCGTAAAGAGTTAGCCGATGCCGATGATGTGCCGCCTTATGTAGTATTTAACGATAAAACGCTAGCCGAAATGGCGCAGCTTATGCCTACCAACGACAGTGAATTTTTAAAAGTGTCGGGGGTTGGTTTTACTAAATTAAACAAGTATGGCGGTGAGTTTTTAACCGCAATTCGACATTACCTAGCAACGCAATAAGCCCCTTATGACCGAACTTGAATACGATCACACACATCAATGTATTATTATTAAACCGACAGAGCTGCCGCACGATGAAGACTTTGAATTGTGGGGAACGTTATTTTTGCACAGCGATGAAATTAGCATTAATGAGTATGCCGCTGGGGCAGATCGTCATCAACTGCGTTTTAACTATGCTAACCACACATTTAATTTAAATTTTGAGCATTACAGCCAAAGTGTGTGGATTAATGGTGAAGGGCAAGATGCCGACAACCTATTGGCAGCGTTAACATTTTATTTAACTTAAATGCATAGCTAATACCTTATAATCGCTATAAAAATAAAACTAAATCTGTCTTTTACTTACATATCAATAACAATGATGTAAGCTAAAAGTAAGTGTTTTATTTTGCAAAATAGCGCTAAAGAGGGTCAATGTTAAATAGAAAATGGATTGCACGTAGTTGTTTTAGCCTTTCTATTTCGAGTATGTTTATGCTCAGCGTTTGCGCGCAAGAAGCGCCACTAGCCCAAAGCTGCCCTAGTGACGACTCATCACAAACTCATGAAAGTAATTTGCGTCGACAAATCGAGTCTCAACCTCCACCGCTTACGATAAATAGTAACACTAAAATTGCCTCAATTAATCTTAAACAACTTAATGTTTTTAATACCGAACTCGAAGCTGAAAACAACGCACTGTTTCGCTTTGCTAATCGTGCACATATACAAACTGAGCCTGAGGTTATTAAAAGCATTTTATTGTTTAAAGCGGGTGATACTTTTAATCAAAAAACCTTGGCTGAATCTGAGCGGCTACTGCGTAAACAAAACTATTTATATGACGCACAAATTGTTGCCAACGAAAACTGCGATGGCGATATTGATGTAACCGTGGTGACTCGCGATTTGTGGACTTTGCTACCCGAGCTTAGCTTTAGCCGCAGTGGTGGCGAAAATAAATCAAGTATCGGCTTTCGCGAGTCTAACTTATTTGGTTGGGGCAAACGATTATCGTTTGCTCGCAAAACCGACAGTGACCGAAATGGTTATTTATTTGTTTACGATGATCCTAATATCTTATCAACTCGCTACCGAGGGCGTTTAGAGTATGCCGACAACAGCGACGGCAAAAGTCATTTAGTTGAACTAACCTACCCGTTTTATGCCATCGATACGCCCTATAGTTATGGCGTCCTGAGTTACTCAACCCAACGAGAAGAAGCCTTATACATCAGAGGTGAAAAGTTTAGTGAGTTTGAACAAAAAACCGACCTAAACCAGGTGTTTTTTGGCCACTCTAAAGCCCTTAGTCATAACTGGACCCAGCGCTTGAGCCTTGGTTATATTGATGAGCAACACACTTTCAAAGCGATTGATTCTACCACTACAGCAGTGGCTGAAAACAGAAGCTTAAGTTACCCCTACATCAGCGGCCATTGGTTTGAAGATAACTTTATAAAAGTACGTAACTTTGACAGTATTTATCGTACTGAGGATTTAAATTTAGGCTGGAATATCAAAGCCACCCTGGGCTACTCCGATGAATCAATAAGTAACGACGATAGCCGCGCTGTGTACTCGTTTAATTTTAACAAAGCCCATTTTAGCACTAACCATACCCTTTGGCGTTTTCATGCAGATATTCAAGGCTATTGGAATAACGAGAAAAAACAGCTCGAAAACTTGCTCACTACTAGCCAAATTCAATATTATTTAAATACCAGTATTGATCAATCTTGGTATGTAAAAGCAAGGCTGCAATACGCAAAAAACCTCACTAATGATAAACAGCTCACCCTAGGGGGCGAAACTGGACTTCGTGGCTATCCTATGGAATTTCAACATGGGGATCGGAGTTTTTTAGTCAGTTTAGAAAAGCGCTATTACTGGGAATATGACTTACTACAGCTGTTTAAAGTGGGAGGGGCGGCCTTTTTAGATATCGGTCGAGCTTGGTATAACAGCGACTCGAACACTCAGTATCAAGTTGAGAACACCCCAGTGCTAAAAAATGTGGGCTTAGGTTTGCGCCTTGCGCCAAGTCGCGCCAATGCAGGTACCATGATCCACCTTGATATTGCTGCGCCACTAAATAAATACAACGATGTTGACTCGGTACAGTGGCTACTGAGCGTTAAAAATTCTTTTTAAATCACTACTGCGCACAAAGTTAACGCGTTACACTTTACGCCTATCATTATTGTGAGAATACGTTTTGGAATTAATCTCTCTTTTAGAGCTTGTGGGCACACAATATAAGCTAATCGTAACCGTGATTGCGCTGTTGAGCTTTCCGTTATTGTTAAAGCTCACTAAAAAGTTACTCGAAAAAGCCATTAGAGGTAAAATCGATTTACACCGAAAATACCGAGCAGAGTTACTATTAAAAATAATACTCGCCTTTGTTATGTTGTGTTTAGTGTTAGTTTTTTGGGGAATAGAGCTGCGTGGTTTACTAGTATTAGGCTCTTCCTTATTTGCCATGTTAGGTGTTGCGCTGTTTGCGGCTTGGTCATTATTGAGCAACTTAACTGCTTTTTTACTGATGTTTATTCAAAATGACTGCCGTGTAGGTTATTGGGTGAGAATTGTGGATGGAGCTAACGCCATTGAAGGGCGTATTATTGAAATGGGGCTGATGAATGTCTTACTCGAACACGTTGATGGTCACAGAGTGATTTACCCTAATAACTTATTTGTTACCCGCCCCGTGTTAGTACTCAATACAGAGCCAAAACCAACAAAAGCACCTAAAATCAAACGCATTATTGGCCCTAAAAAATCATAAATTTTGCATAAAAAAAGCCGTTTTATTAACTAAAACGGCTTTTTAGTAGCTGTTAATAAGTTAGTTATTTAGCTCAGCTGTTTTCAGCTCATCGTCTAAATCGCTTATTTCACCAATAAAACTTTCAAGCTGTTGCTCTACCAAACTATTTGAGTGGGCAAAGTAAGCAATATGGAATACGGCATCGCCTTCATTTACCAGTGGCATAGTTTGCTGGCCAATAATAATACCGCTTCGAGGAGCAAGGAGTTCAAGTTCTGAATCGCCAAGCGGACTGCTAATATAAGCAAGCACTTGGCCTTTCATTACTCGCTCACCTAACGATACTTGCGCTCTCACTATGCCGTCTACTTCAGCACGCACCCAACTAGTTGAACTTGCAATCACAGGATCAGGCAGTTTTTTAGGGCGTTTACCGCGTATCATTTTTAAATGTCGCATAACATAATCAACCCCTTGTACACCCGCTGCAATCGCAATCGGGTCAAAGCGCAACGCTTCACCTGCTTCGTAGGTAATAACGGGTATACCCAAATTGGCCGCTTCGCTTCGCAGTGAACCATTGCGCAACGACGCGTTAATTACTGCTGGTGTGCCAAAGGCTTTAGCCATTTGCGCTGTTGCTTCATCGGCTAAATTAGCGCGTATTTGCGGTAAGTTAGTACGGTGAATCGCACCCGTATGCAAATCTATAATATGCGTACAGTGCACAGCGACTTGGTTAAAAAACATATACGCCATGCGACCCGCTAACGAGCCACGCTCAGACCCAGGAAAACTTCGGTTCATATCGCGGCGATCAGGCAAGTAACGCGACTTATGAATAAAACCAAACACATTCACAATCGGCACTGCGATAAGGGTTCCACGTAGCTGGCTAGGGTCGATTTTAGCCAGTAATTGGCGCACCACTTCAACACCATTTAGCTCATCACCATGTATTGCGGCGCAAACCATCAAGACAGGACCTTCCATTACACCATTGACCACTTCAATAGGGATATTAAGCGGAGAATGGGTATAAAGCTTTGCAGCTTCCAGCGCCAGTGTTTTTCGCTCACCTACGCCAATACTTTCACCTAATAAGGTAAAAGGACGGTTAATTTTAACCTTTGCCACGTGTTGCTGTTCCTTTCACTGAGGCCGTTTTTTCGATGAAATCAATCACCATACCCGCTATATCTTTACCTGTTGCCACTTCAATTCCCTCAAGGCCTGGCGATGAGTTTACTTCCATAACCAAAGGACCACGAGATGAGCGAAGTAGGTCAACGCCAGCAACGTTTAAGCCCATTGCTTTTGCCGCTGCAACTGCTGTTTTACGCTCTTCTGGAGTAATACGCACCAGTGTAGCACTACCACCACGGTGAAGATTAGAGCGGAACTCGCCTTCTTGCGCTTGGCGTTTCATCGCAGCAATTACTTTATCACCCAATACAAAACAACGAATGTCTGCACCGCCTGCTTCTTTAATGTACTCTTGCACCATGATATTGGCTTTTAAACCCATGAATGCCTCAATAACACTTTCAGCTGCTTTACGTGTTTCGGCCAATACCACACCAATACCTTGCGTGCCTTCAAGTAGCTTAATAACAACCGGTGCGCCGCCTACCATTTCTAATAAATCTTTTACGTCATCTGGCTTGCTGGCAAAGCCTGTAACCGGCATACCCACACCTTTACGTGATAGTAACTGCAAAGAACGTAATTTATCGCGAGAGCGAGAAATAGCCACAGATTCATTAACAGGGAACACCCCCATCATTTCAAATTGGCGTAATACAGCACAACCATAAAATGTAACCGATGCACCAATACGTGGCACGATAGCATCGAAATCTTTTAGGTTTTCACCACGATAATGAATTTCAGGTTGTTCTGAGTTTATGTTCATGTAAGAGCGTAACGCATCAATTACTTTCACTTCATGTCCGCGCGCCTCAGCAGCTTCGATTAGACGACGCGTTGAATATAATTTTTTGTTACGAGATAAAATACCAATTTTCATCATTAAAGCCTTAACTAAATGATGTTAAGCATGACGTTAACACTTAACGCTGCTCAACGAATTCTTATAATAAATGTGATAAAGCCGGATCAACGACTATACGATTTTCCATTGCTGTGCGCCCTAACAACATTCTAAACTTCATTGACGCACGACTTGTTAATGTTATTTCTATTGGCCAGCTATATTCGCCTGCATGTAATGTGGTCTCAATAAAATAACGTAATTCTCTCTGGCCACTAGAACTGGTGACGTACTTCATCTTTTTAACTTTAGCATTGCAGGTAATTTGCGTTTGCTCGTCTTCTTGCAATGGTTGGGCTGTAAATTTAACCCATTTTTCGCCATCTACTTCGTACTCTTCAATATTAATTGCATGAATACAGGAAGTACGCGCACCAGTGTCTATTTTTGCTTTAATTTGCTCGATGCCTAGCTCGGGTAAACTTAACCACTCACGCCAACCAACTGTTATTTTTGTCGTCATAAATGTGCCCTTAGTAAAAAAAGTGTTTTATACGCTACAGCCAACAAAATACCAACAAAATAAATTCATCTACTCGATAAGCCGATTTGATTGACCTTTTAAGTTAACTCGTTTAACAATGCACCCTTAGCGGATGCACTTAACCATAGGCTAAAAAACAATTTTTTGTTGCTTAACTCAATTTAACATACGCAAAGTAAAGCTAAATTTTATTTACTTAATTAAATACATTACAGTCAACTGTATTAAAAATATACCATTTATGAGAAATTATTATGATTAACGGCTTACTTCATGCGCTTATTCTTGATGAACAAGGCGGTGCTCGCCCGATAGAAAACAGTAAACAATTACGCCAATGGCAACCCACTGATGGAAAGCTGTGGGTGCATATGGACTACAGTCAAAAAGAAGCCGTTGACTGGTTAAAAAATTGCGGGCTGTTAAACGACTACGAACTTGAATCACTGACCGCAGATGAAACACGCCCTCGTATTACTCCTACAACGAATGGCCATATGCTGTTTTTACGTGGAATTAATTTAAATCCAGCACAAAGCCCTGAAGACATGGTGTCTATTCGCTTATTTATTAATAAAGATGTGGTGATCACTACCCGCAAGCGCCGATTATTATCAGTGCAAGATATTCTAACCTCATTAAATAATAATGAGGGGCCAAGCAGTATTTCTGAACTGGTGTGTACATTAGCGCAGAAACTCACTTCACGTATGCAAACGGTAATAGATGAACTAGATGAAAGCTTAGATGAGTTTGAAGAAGAAATTGATGAACCCAGTAAAAAGTTTGATAACCAAGGCTTGTCGCAACTTCGCCGTCAAACAATCGCGCTAAAACGGTACTTAAAACCACAAAAAGAAGCGTTAAGCAACATGGTTAATCATCATTACCCATGGCTTTTTGACGAAAATAAAGCCAAGCTAAATGAAACCACCAACTTACTTATTCGCTATTTAGAAGAGCTCGATAGCTCAATAGAGCGCGCGCAAGTTATTCAACAAACCATTACTAACCAAGTGTCTGAGCAATTAAATCAGCGTATGTATGTGATGTCGGTAGTGGCAGCTTTATTTTTACCGCTGGGGTTTTTAACTGGATTATTAGGTGTCAACGTCGGCGGTATACCAGGGACAGACAGCCCCTATGCATTCACTGCATTTGTCGTTTTTTTGGTTGTTTTGACTGGTAGCATTAGTATTTACTTTAAAAATAAAAAGTGGCTGTAATTGCAGCATAGCTCCAACAAGACACAAAAAAGGCGAACATTATTGTTCGCCTTTTGCATTGGACACCCTTACTCTTGAAAGTAAGTGCCCCAACCGTCGTATTCTACATCGCATTCAACCGCAAGCTGCGCAAGCTTATCAACGTCTTCCATTATAACGTCAACATCTAATTCGGCTTCAACAACAATGTCAAAGCTCCAAATTTTTTCGCCGTCTTCAAGCTCAAGTTCTGCTGGCTCTTCTACATCGTAACCTAGTTTAAACGCAGCAAGTGCAGCTTGTTCTAACTTAGTAAAGTCTTCACATACAAAGTGGTGTTCTACTTCATAAAGAATTTCCGGATCGGACCCATCTTCAAGTAATGAAGTTACGATGTCTTCGCTTATTTCACGCCAGTTTTCCATTATTTCTCTCTCACTTGAGCATCTAATTCTGTTATTTTAGCAGCCATAATGCTGTGCACATTTTTAGCATGTTCACGGGCACTGATACTTTTATCAAGTGCTATGGGGGCTAACATTTCGATGTAAATTGTACCATTATCCCAACGATTTAGTTTAATGGTTTTATCGGTTGTGTTCATACATACTGGCACAATAGGCACCTCTGCACTCATTGCCGTATGAAACGCACCAGTTTTAAAGGGAAGTAAACCTCGACCATAACTGCGCGTCCCCTCAGGGAACATCCACACCGATAAGCCTTTTTGTCGTATTTTAGCCGCTGCTTTAGAAATAGTGCCTGCCGCTTTTGAACGATTCGCCCTGTCGATTAAAATATTACCCGACAACCAATACAGCTGACCAAAAAATGGGATCCACTTCAGACTTTTTTTGCCAACACTCACACAGTTTTTTGGCACCATAGCTGGAACAGTAAATAAATCATAGCTATTTTGATGATTCGCTACATACACAGCGGGCCCCACCTTAAGCGCATCGGGATGATATTTTAGTTCTAATTTAACCCCAAGCATTTTAGCCATTGAGCCAAACCAACTTGCAATAACATGCACATTATTAGGGTGAAATGGTCTAAATATTGATAATAACAAACCAAAAAACAACTTAATAATATAAACAACAGCATTATTAAAATACGTATAACAGCTAGCAAGTGCGCCTCTCCAATATAACCACAATTATGTATTGCTTTATTATAACGTTATTTTATTGCGCAGACGAGAAAATAGCGCACAAGCGTGCGCTGAAATAAAACAGTCATAAAAAAACGGCTTACCTGAGTAAGCCGTTGTCTAGTTTAGTCTAATTTTTCGAGTGTATTAACTTTGCTCTGCGTCTGAGCTTGGCTCATCTACTTGCTGAGGTGTTAACTCTACAACGGCTTCATCAACGCGCTGCAAGCCACGAGGTAACTTATTGCCTCTTCGGCCTCGCTCACCATGATAATGTTCAAGGTCACTCGGCTTAAGCGTCAATTTACGCTTACCTGCATGCAGCGTTACACTACTGCCTTGCGGTACAACGGCTAATACTTTTACAAACTCTTCGCGGGCTTGCACTTTCGCACCCGGAATAGAAATAATTTTATTGCCTTTACCTTTACCAAGCTTAGGTAAGTCACGCAGTGGGAATAACAACATCCGTCCTTCATTGGAAATCGCCATACAGTAGTCAGTAGCCACTTCGTTAACGCGAATTGGCGAAAGTAATACCCCACCTTTTGGTACACTCACCAACGCTTTACCGTTTTTGTTTTTACTCACTAAATCTTTAAAGTCTGTAATAAAGCCATAACCAGCGTCGGAGGCCATTAACAACACTTGAGCGTCTTCACCCATAACTACGTGCTCAAAGCTTGCTCCCGAGGTTAAGTTAAAGCGCCCTGTCATTGGCTCGCCTTGGCTTCGCGCTGAAGGTAGGCTATGAGCATCAGTGGCAAATGCACGCCCTGCTGAATCTAAAAATACCGCAGGTTGATTACTTTTACCTCGAGCAGATGCCCTATAGCCGTCACCAGCGCGATAACTTAATCCTTCTACATCAAGGTCATGACCTTTACCAACCCGTGCCCAGCCTTTGTCTGATAACACCACGGTGACTGACTCTGATGGTATTAAATCTTTTTCGCTTAGTGCTTTAGCTTCTACACGCTCAATCACTGGCGAACGGCGATCATCACCATACATTTCTGCGGCTTCTTGAATTTCTTTTTTCAATAAGGTCGACATGCGACGGTCTGAGCCCAGTGTTTGCTCTAATTTGTCACGCTCTTTCGCCAATTCATCTTGCTCACCACGAATTTTAAACTCTTCAAGTTTTGCTAAATGACGAAGTTTTAATTCTAAAATGGCTTCTGCTTGAATATCGGTTAAATCAAAGCGCTCCATTAATAAAGGTTTGGGCTTATCTTCAGAGCGGATGATTTCTATAACTTCATCAATATTTAAAAAGGCAGCCAGTAAACCTTCTAAAATATGTAATCGTGCCAGCACTTTATCAAGTCGATATTGCAAGCGACGACGTACCGTTTCGCGTCTAAAGGTTAACCACTCGGTTAAAATACTGCGTAAATCTTTAACTTGTGGACGGCCATCTAAGCCGAGCATGTTTAAGTTTACGCGGTAATTTTTTTCAAGATCGGTGGTGGCAAATAAGTGCGCCATTAATGGCTCAGCTTTAATTCGGTTTGAACGCGGCACAATCACAATACGGGTCGGGTTTTCGTGATCAGACTCGTCACGTAAATCAGCCACCATCGGCAGCTTTTTAGCGTTCATTTGCGCTGCAATTTGCTCAAGTACTTTTGCACCCGAACATTGATGCGGTAGCGCAGTAATAACTATATCGCCCTGCTCTTCACAATACACAGCGCGCATTTTAATTGAGCCACGGCCAGTTTTATAAATTTTGTGAATATCAGCTTTAGGCGTAATTATTTCAGCATCAGTTGGGTAATCTGGCGCATGCACTAAATCCAATAACTCTTCGAGTTCTGTTTTTGGTTTATCAAGTAATAAACAACAGGCACTGGCTACTTCACGCACATTATGGGGTGGTATATCGGTTGCCATACCTACCGCAATACCGGTGACACCATTAAGTAATATATGCGGTAAGCGCGATGGCAATACTAATGGTTCATCCATGGTGCCGTCGAAGTTTGGCGTCCAATCAACAGTCCCTTGGCCTAACTCTTTAAGTAATACTTCAGAGAATTTAGATAAACGCGCTTCGGTATAACGCATTGCCGCAAACGACTTCGGATCATCTGCAGCACCCCAGTTACCTTGACCATCAACCAAGGGGTAGCGATAAGAAAACGGCTGCGCCATAAGTACCATGGCTTCATAACAGGCACTATCACCGTGAGGATGGTATTTACCTAATACATCACCCACGGTACGGGCTGATTTTTTGTATTTAGCACTTGCCGATAACCCCAGTTCACTCATCGCATAAATAATACGACGCTGAACGGGTTTTAGGCCGTCACCAACGTGCGGTAAGGCACGATCCATGATCACGTACATTGAATAATTTAAATAGGCGTCTTCGGTAAAACGCCCCATTGTTTGCTGTTCAATTCCTTGCATTAGCAAGGTATCTGTATCACTCATTAAAGCTTACCTAGTTTTTCTTATAGCTTACGCGGTAAATTACGTTTGCGTAATCATCGCTTACCAATAGACTGCCATCATTTAATTGTGCAAATGCAACAGGGCGTCCAAATGTCGTTTCGTCTTGCATAAAGCCGGTGATCAGTGGCGTATACTTTGTTACCTTGGCATTTTCTATGGTTGCCACAGCCACTTTATAACCAACCTTTTTAGAGCGGTTCCATGAACCATGCTCAGCTACAAATAACTGTTGTTTATAGCTATCAGGGAACTGCTTGCCGGTATAAAAATGAATACCTAATGGCGCAACATGCGCACCTAATGCCAATGCAGGTTGAGTGTAGTCAGCAATCTTTTTGCCTTCACCAAACTCCGGATCAACAATAACGCCACCATGCACGTATGGAAAACCAAAATGTTCTTCTTCTTTAGTGATGCGGTTTAGCTCATCGGGTGGAATATCATCCCCCATCATGTCGCGGCCATTATCGCTAAACCATAGCATTTGCGTGCTAGGGTGAAAGTCAAAGCCTACAGTATTGCGCACACCTTTGGCTAAAGTGGTTATTTCTTTGGTGTCGGTGTTTAACGAAAAAATACGACCAAACCGAGGATCTTCTTCGCAAATATTACAGGGAACACCCACCGGAATAATCAGCTCGCCGTTTGGCGCAAAGCGTAAAAACTTCCAGCCATGGTGGCGCTCTGACGGTAAATCGCTATAAAACACTTCATACTCAGGGTTTTTGAGGTGCTTATCGATATTTTTAAAACGAATAATACGGTGCACTTCACCAACATATAAGTCACCGCCTTTAATTGCTAAACCCGAGGGCATATTCAGTCCCTCTGCAATCACTATTTTTTTATCTGCCACACCATCGCTGTTATGATCAATCAATGCATACACATTACCCGCATTACGCGACCCTGCATACACTATACCTCTGCTTGATACTGCAATTTGCCGTGCATTTTCAACATCATCAGCAAATAAGCTGATTTCAAAACCCGGTGCAGCGGTCAGCTTGTCGAGTATATTTTTCGCCATCACTGGCGATGACATAAAGCAGAGTAACAACAGTGTGCTAAATAGTCTTTTCATTTGCCTCTCCTGTAGCCCAAAGGCTTATCAAACTTGTGCTTTGTTACCGTGATCTTCAAGCCATTGGCGGCGATCTGATGATCGCTTTTTAGCAAGTAACATATCCATCATTTCCATTGTTTGTTCTTCTTCATCAAGTGTTAGCTGCACTAAACGACGAGTATTAGGGTCCATGGTTGTTTCACGCAATTGTAGCGGGTTCATTTCACCCAAGCCTTTAAAGCGTTGCACGTTTACCTTACCGCGTTTTTTCTCTGCTTCTATACGCGCTAAAATGCCCGTTTTTTCATCTTCATCAAGCGCGTAATAAACATCTTTACCAATATCAATTCTAAACAGCGGTGGCATAGCAACATACACATGCCCAGTTTTTACCAATTGTGGGAAGTGGCGCACAAATAAGGCACACAATAAAGTGGCAATGTGCAGTCCATCCGAGTCAGCATCCGCTAATATACATATTTTATTGTAACGCAGCCCTGATAAATCACTTGAATCGGGGTCAATACCCAATGCCACTGAAATATCATGCACCTCTTGAGAGGCCAAAATTTGCCCTGATTCTACTTCCCAAGTATTTAAAATTTTACCTCTTAGTGGCATGATTGCTTGGAACTCACGATCTCGCGCTTGTTTAGCTGAGCCACCCGCTGAATCACCCTCTACTAAAAACAATTCTGTGCGGTCATTATCAGCAGCACTACAATCGGTCAGTTTGCCTGGTAATGCAGGGCCTGAAGTAACACGTTTACGAACTACTTTTTTAGCCGCGCGTAAGCGACGCTGTGCATTTGAAATACATAATTCAGAAAGTAACTCTGCGGTGTCAGTGTGCTCATTTAGCCATAAGCTAAAGGCATCTTTTACGACACCCGATACAAACGCAGCACATGAACGTGATGAGAGTTTTTCTTTGGTTTGCCCTGCAAATTGTGGGTCTTGCATTTTAACCGACAACACATAGCTACAACGCTCCCAAATATCATCTGGTGTAAGCTTTACGCCACGTGGTAATAAATTTCTAAACTCACAAAATTCACGCATCGCCTCTAAAAGTCCTTGGCGCAGACCATTTACATGGGTGCCCCCTTGCGCGGTAGGAATTAAGTTTACATAACTTTCGGCTATCGACTCACCACCTTCTGGCATCCATACTACCGCCCAATCAGCGCCTTCAATAGAGCTTGAAAACTCACCTACAAATGGGTCTTTAGGCAGTATCTCATAGCCTTTAACTGCTTCTACTAAGTAATCTTTTAAGCCGGTTTCATAAAACCACTCTTGGGTTTCTTTCGTTTGTTTATTTACAAACTTAATACGCAAACCTGGGCATAGTACCGCTTTGGCTTTTAATAAATGATTAAGCTTAGTCAGTGAAAAGTTAGCAGAATCAAAATAGCTGGTATCTGGCCAAAAGCGCACGGTAGTACCGGTATTGCGTTTACCCACTGAGCCAATAATATTTAAATCTTCAACTTTATCGCCATGCTCAAAAGCCATTCTAAATTGCTGTGCGTCACGGCGAACCGTTACTTCCACGCGGGTAGATAGCGCATTAACGACCGAGATACCTACCCCATGCAAACCACCAGAGAACTGGTAATTTTTATTTGAAAATTTACCACCTGCGTGTAATTTGGTGAATATTAGTTCAACCCCAGGAATACCTTCTTCAGGGTGAATATCTATCGGCATCCCCCGACCATCATCGCTCACTTCAAGTGAGTTATCTTCATGCAAAATGACATCAATACGCGTCGCATGCCCGGCCATTGCTTCATCAACACTGTTATCAATAACCTCTTGGCCTAAATGATTGGGGCGCGATGTGTCTGTATACATGCCTGGGCGGCGTTTTACCGGCTCTAATCCATTAAGTACTTCAATAGCTTCGGCGTTATAATTTTGTTGAGTCATAGTTTTTATCTTTATATACGCTAATATCTGATTTTAAGAAAATCGACAATGCTTGAAAAAGCTCGCTCAAAGCCATTAAAGCTATGATCGCCGCCAAATTCAATTAACTGTTTACATTGTGAGTAATACTTTATTGCGTGCTGAAAATTTAACACTTCATCCCCTGTTTGCTGTAATAAATACAACAGTTCAGGGTGTTTTAACTCTGTCACCGTTAATGCTTTTAACGCATCTATATGACGAGATTGTAATTGGTAATTATAATCTTGATACGGATTATAATTAGGCCCAAGTATAGGCTCTAATAATGTATATGGGGCAACGGCAGGATTAATTACCACCGCAGGAATTTGATAACGCTGCGATAAATACGTGGCAAAAAAACCACCTAACGAGCTGCCCAATAATACGGTATTCGGTGTTAATAGTTGTTCAAGCGCTATAATCGCCTCTATAGGTTCATGATTTAAGCGTGGCACACAATAATCAACATCATAGTGTGCCATAAGCTCACCAAAGCGCACAGCTTTATATGATTTTTCAGAGCTATTAAAACCGTGAATATAAATTACTCGTTTAACCATACCACGTCCGTGCGTATATGCACCTTTTGTTGCTCAGCATTTAAGTGCAGCATACGATAAGCCGCCCCTTTATCTTCTTGCTGCCAAGTAGCACTGTGCTTTGTAAACTGCACGGAACTGGCCGGTGTCGCGTAAATATCAAGCTCTCTAAATTGCTGTTGGTAGTCATTGTGAACATGCCCATGAAACAGCGCATCAACGCAGCCATTATTAACTAATAAATTTAATAGCTGCGGCCCATTTTCTAGTATGTGTTTATCTAGGTAGCCATTAATAGGCAATGGGTTATGATGGCAAAATACAATATGACGATTATCTGAATCGACTAAACACGCCATAATTTCCTCTAAATGCGAGGGCGTCACCCACCCAGCAGGGGTATTTCCTTTAGAATTAAGTAATAAAAGCTCAAACCCTTGGGCCACAATATGTTTAGCGCGTTGTATTTGCCCGCCACTAATTAAATTGAGCTGATCAATTTCATCATGATTGCCGGGAACCCAAAATACGGGGCAATCAAGGTCACTATTATGAATCAGTTCAGCAAATAATAAATAGGAATTAAAGCTGTGATCTTGGGTTAAATCGCCACCAAATATCAAGGCATCAGGCTGCTGTTTTGCTATATCTGTAAGTGCCCTAGTAAAATGTTCTGCGGTGTTAACCCCAAAATACTCGCCCTGCTTATCGCTAAAAAGGTGACAATCCGTTATATGGGCTATACGAAGCTGGGCTTGCTCAAAATAATACGTATCATCAAACCAAGCCATTATTTACATCCCAATTAAGTGTTGATTGACCTCGCTCTACACAGGCAACCAACCAATCATATAAAAAAGCATTCAACTGATACTTTTCATCTTTTTGATGCATCTTAGGATTAGGGTAGCCATAGGAAGGTTTGATTCGTTGGTGGTAATCATGATGGACAATTTCGGCTACTTTAGCATCATTATATAAGCGCACTGTTAAATACAAAGGCGAAATACCACGTACCATTCCTGATAACTGTTTAATAGATACATCAAGGGTGTACTTGGCATTGTCATCTATGTTGATGGCAAATTCACTGTGGCCCAGTTTGATTTCTCTAACACTGCCAATCGCTCGTTCACGAGGTAGTAATTTTAAAAGGCGTACGTAATTATGCTCACAAAGTGTTAAATACTTTGGAAGGCTTTGAATGTATCGATTAGTGGTTAAAAGTGCTGTCAAAATACCGCCATTACTATTAAAAAATTAAAAACTATGCCCACTTCTTACGTATTCTGTCGCGATTTAGTGCTAACCATTGCAAGCAAATTACCGTAGCCGCATTATCTATTTCACCACTATTAAGTCGCTGTAGTGCTTCGTCTACGTGCATAATATGGGTTTTAATATCTTCACCTTCGGTGTCTAAGCCGTATATACCAGTAGTCATTTGGCTTAAATCGGCGTGAGCTAAATATAAATATAAACGCTCTGTAGTACCGCCGGGGCTTGAAAGGTAAGACAACATAAACTCAAGTTCTGTTAAATTAAGTCCGGCTTCTTCAAACGCTTCTTTTTTAACAACCGACTCGTAATCTTCACTGCCATCGGTCATGCCCGCTATACATTCTAACAGCCAAGGCGTGTGTTTGCTTTTAATTGCGCCAATTCGAATTTGTTCAATTAGCAGCACTTGCTCAGTTACTGGGTCATAAGGTAAAACTGCGACCGCATCTCCGCGTTCAAGAATTTCTCGACGAATTACCTCAGACTCTCCACCCGCAAATAAGGCATGCTTAAATTGATAAAGGTTTATTTTAAAAAAACCATCATACAAATTTTCAATTGGTTTTAATCTCACATCGTCATGGGTAAATTTAATACGACTTTTATTCGCCATCTATTCTTTCCTTTTTGAGGGTGCAAATACATCAACGTCATTTAGGTATATATTCTGTTACACTTGAGAACGCTGTTTTACTAATTTTTTTTTAGTTATTAGTTAAAACAGGTTAACATGCTACTAGTACAAAAATTGTCTAAGGACCGAACATCACATGAAAAAGAACATCCTTGCTGCACTGGTTAGTTTATCATGCGCATTGGGCTCAACCGTAGCCAATGCAGAAGATTTACTTCAAGTTTTTGAAATCGCAACAGCCAACGATCCTACCGTTTTAAAAGCAAAAGCCCAAGCTGATGCACAATCATACCAAAGCGATCGCGCTATGAGCGCACTATTACCGCAAATTGGTTTAAGCATGAGTTATGAAAAAAGTGACTCGACCTCTTTTCAAAGCATAGGCGATTTATCAAACCAAGTTAAAGTCGAAAGTGAAACGGACCAATTCAGACGTGGTATTAGCTTAAGCCAAACGCTATTTGATTTGGGCGCGTGGAATTCACTCGGCATTGCTGACAAACAAGCACTGCAAGCTAGTGGCCAGTACGATTTTGCTAAACAAGATTTAATAGTACGTGTGGCTGAAGGCTATTTTAACGTATTAAGCGCTATTGATAACCTTGAATTTGTACAAGCTGAAAAACGTGCTATTGAGCGCCAACTTGAACAAACTAAACAGCGTTACGCTGTAGGTTTAACGGCTATTACCGATGTACATGAAGCACAAGCACAATTTGATAACTCAGTAGCGCAAGAGATCATTGCTAATAATGCGGTAGAAACAGCCCGTGAGCAGCTACGTGAGATCACCGGTAAGTACCACGCAAAACTAGATATGTTAAACACTAAAACATTTTCTACTGTTAAGCCAAGTACGCCTGCAACTGATTTAGTTAAAATAGCTAAAGACAAAAACTTAAATCTGCAAGTATCAAAAATAACGGTTGATATAGCTAAAGAACAAATTGAACTCGCAAAAGCAGGTCATTACCCAAAACTAACGTTAAATGCTAGCTACGGCGACTCATTAACAGATAGTGAGTTAAATGGCGCTAGTTTTGACGACCAGCCTCGTTCAGATTCAACCTCTATTGGACTAAACTTTAGCGTCCCACTTTATTCAGGGGGTGCAACAGTTGCTGCAACTGATCAAGCACGTGCATTTTACGTTGCTGCAAGCCAAGATTTTGAAACCGATTATCGTGCAGTAACTCGCTCTGTCATTACTTCTTACAATCAAGTGGTATCTGACATTGCGACATTTAAAGCGCTTGAACAAGCTGTTATTTCAGCAGAAAGTGCATTAAAAGCCACTGAAGCGGGTTTTGAAGTAGGTACACGTACAATCGTTGATGTACTGATCAGTACGCAAAACTTGTACAATGCAAAGCGTAACCTTGCCGATGTACGCTATCGTTATGTTGTATCAACGCTTCGCTTAAAACAAGCAACAGGAACATTGAGCCGTGAAGATTTAGTGGGTATAAACCAAGGTTTAAATACCGTTAACTAAGCAAACGACTTCATATAAATAATCACTAAAGCCAGCTTTTTGCTGGCTTTTTGTATTTTTTAACACATAGCGTTAAACTAGGGTCTGTTGACCTTTCAAGGTTAAATTTGCAGCAGTCTGTTTGGTATTTAGGCAAGACAGAGCTTATCTATACCCAAGTTGCCTTAATCTGCGAGTTTCAGTTGGAATTAAAAGCTATTTTGACAAGGCATTGATTGAAAATAATGGTTATTCCCTTGTTAAAATCAATAACGCAGTATAAATAGCTTTTAAACCAACCCGCAGGGCGTTTCACAGAAACTTACTCCCTTTGTTGTTCCTTTTTAAAAGGGACGACCATTATTGCAAAGGGAACGCCTTGATATTAAGTCCCTGTGAAACGCTGAATTCTGCATATTGAGGCAATTTGGGTATAATGTGGTTATTCCCCATAAATAGGCGATAACGCAGCATCAATGCCAAACAGGCGCTGCCCGAAGGGTTCTGCCTAGGGGCAATTAACTCTTTGTTGCTCGGTTTTTACTTAGTCCACTAGGTTACAAACCTCGCGCCGCGATTAAACCGCCCCTAGTTTGAACAAATATTAATCCGCAAAGGTCAACAGACCCTTGCCTTTTATTTTTAGAGAAAAATTTTTGTGGTTAACTCATCCCCTTTTAAAGCCTCTTTTTTAGGTCCTCGTTATTGGCTAACCTGGATTGGTGTTTTGTTTTTATATCTTATTTCATGGTTACCACAAAAACTACAATTAGCCATGGGTAAGCAGCTCGGACGCTTGGTTTATAAGTATATGAAACGCAGAAGGCACATTGCTGAGGTTAATATTAAGCACTGCTTTCCAACAATGAGCGAAGCCGAGCAACAACAGCTAGTACTTAAGAATATGGAAAATACCGGTATTGCTATGGTCGAAACCGGCATGGCTTGGTGGTGGCCACAGTGGCGGGTAGAAAAGGTACTCGGGTCACTAAAAGGGCTTGAGCATTTTGAACGCGTGCAACAATCAGGAAAAGGCGTTTTATTACTCGTTCCTCATGTGCTTCACCTTGAAATGGCTGGCCGTTTAATGGGGACTGGGTGTAAAGGTATAGGTTTTTATCGCCCACACAATAATCCGCTGATGGAATACTTTACCACTAACGGACGCCTGCGCTCGAATGAATATTTAATTGGTAAAAAAGACGTCAAAGGTCTATTAAAAGCATTAAAGAACAAAAAAGTTTGTTATTACTTACCTGATCAAGATTATGGCCGTAACCGTTGTGAATTTGTGCCTTTTTACGCAGTTCCCGACACAGCAACGACCACTGGCACACTGATGTTTGCGGGTAGTAAAAACTGCGAAACAATGAGCCTAATTACTCGTCGTGATGAGAAAGGCCAATATCATTTAGAAATCGTGCCTGAGCTTGAGCACTTTCCAAGCGGTGATGATAAAGCCGATGTAACACGTGTTAATCAGCGCATGGAACAATCAATAAATGCTGCCCCTGAACAGTATATGTGGCTACATAGACGTTTTAAAACGCGCCCCAATAAAGACGCCCCGTCTTTTTATTAAAGATGGGTTATTAAAATAACAAAGATGAGTGACAGCCATGTGGTTTTGGATTAGATACATACTTTTAGCCTTATTGTTAATTGGTGCAGCCATTTACTTTTTACTAAATGGTACGTCGTCACTTAATTATCAACAAACCACTAACGCGGCAGCTGAAGGGTTGTCTCGTTTTTATGCGTCAATTCGCGATAAAATTAGCGTTAATAAAGATAACGAAAAGTTTGTAATTGAACTTGAGAAACCCGATCTTAGTCTCGATAGAGCACTGAACCAACGCTCTTTTGTAGTAGAGCCTATGCCTTTAAATTGGAGTGGAGAAGTAGGCCCGCGTCGCTTCCAACGTGACTCAACCTTACGTACCGTACTAACCCAATATGCTAATAACGAAGGTATTACTTTAATGTGGTACTTAGACAAAGATTACGTTGTTAAAGATCACTTTCGAATAGATAGCAGTTTTAACTCCGCTTTATACCGCGTTAGCCGCTCTATAAATGATGATTTTTCAAATGAAGTGTATGCGTTTTTTTGCCCTAAACAACGTGCAGCGGTCATTACCGAGCTACCGTCTGAATTTGTACGTACAAACTGTTTAAAGCTAAGTAATTAACTAGGATACATAGGCGCTCAATAATAATCGAGCGCCTACGTATTTATTCAATTTAATTCAATTTAATTCAAAAATAGCCTGCCATATCGACGTTACATTTTTAATATCTTCACTAAACTCTTCACGTTTTACGCAGCGACCTTGCTGATCTAGGCTCAACACATGATAGCGTGAACGATAATCTATATAGGCTTTAATAAGTTGCTGTTTTTGTGTATCTGTAATGCACCCAATTTTAGCCGCGTCCGTTAAAATTCTGACATTGTCAGAATTATCGCATAAATGGGTAAACTCATGAGCGTGCTTTAATACTAAATATTGAGTCATAAACTCAATATCGGTCATCGCCCCCACGTCTTGTTTTAAATCAAACTGCTGCTCGTTGCCTTTGGCTAAATGACCACGCATTTTTTCGCGCATTTTAATTACGTCGGTTTTTAACAGCTCAACATCACGTTTTTGACACAATATCTCGGCGCGAATTTGTGCAAAGCGCGTCACTAGTTCAGTTTGGCCTAAAATTAACCTCGCCCTTACTAAAGCTTGATGTTCCCACGTCCAAGCTTGGGTTTGTTGATAATGATTAAAACTCTCTAAGTTAATCGCTAATAACCCTGATGCGCCCTCTGGACGAAGGCGAGTGTCTAATTCATATAAAATACCTGAGGCAGTACGAGTATTAAATAAATGCATTAACCGCTGCGCTAACTTTAAATAAAACTGCCTTGAGTCAATTGCCTTGTCGCCGCTGGTATAGCTGGTACCGTCATGGTTATGGACAAAAACTAAATCGAGATCAGAGTCATAGCCCACCTCAAAACCACCGGTTTTTCCATACGCAATAACGGCAAAGCCTTTATGCTCATCGTCAGTATTAGGTGGCATGCCAAAACGTTTAACACAATGATACCAAGCAATATTAACAGCCTGATCAACTATTGCTTCTGCAAGTGCAGTTAAGTGATCGCTTACTTTCATCACATCAATAACACCAGTGGCATCTGCGGCGGCAATCCGTAACTGATGGGTTTGTTTAAACTGACGTAATGCTTCCATTTGTTGTTCAAGATCGTCATGTTCAATACGTAAAAAATACTGTCTTATTTCATCTTTGTACGCTGTTAATGGGGTCGGTTTATATAGTACTGCAGGGTCAATAAGTTCATCGAGCAAAATGGGGTACAATGAAATATGCTCACCAATCCACTTGCTATGGCAGCAGAGTAAAACTAACTGTTTTAACGTTCCAGGATTTTCATACAACAGCTCTAAATATGCGGTGCGCGAAATAATTTTATTTAATATTTGGCATACCGTTGTAAATGCACTGGCACTGGCATTAAAGTCGTTTAATTGTTTGAGCAATGCAGGCATTAATTTATCAAGAATATCGCGTCCACGATTACCCACTTTGGCTTTAGATAGCCGTTGTTTAAAGTCATTTAATGGTGTTTGCCACTCATCTCTGGGATCATTTAAAAAGCTAACATCGCCATGATCCCAAGTGCTTATAAACGCGCCTTCACAGGTATCAAGTGGTTCGGTTTCTTCACCAATTACCTGAATAAACTCATTATGAATTTGCGCCATTACCTGCTCTATTTTCTCAATCGCTGAGCCAAAATCACCTTGGTTCAATAACACATTCAACCGTTGCTGATTTAGCTCATCATCAGGCAGAGTTTGTGTTTGCTGATCATCAAAAATTTGCAAGTATTGCTCTACCCTACGTAAATAAAGGTAGTTATTTTTAAGCCCGCTGGCCTCATATTCATCAATCACTTGGCTAACTGTTAGCTGCTCTAATGCAGTTAATAAAGATTGTGTTTGTAAGTTAGCTTCTCTGCCGCCTCTGACCATTTGCAATGCTTGGACAATAAATTCAACCTCGCGAATGCCGCCACCGCCTAGTTTAATATTATTAGTTAAGCGCTTACGACGCACTTCTTGGGCAATCATGAGTTTCATTTTTCTAAGCGATTCAATCACTGAAAAATCAATATAACGGCGATATACAAAAGGCCTCAGCAAGGTATTAAACTCCTGCCAATAAATGTTAGGCGTGCCAATTAAGCGCCCTTTTAACATCGCGTAGCGCTCCCAATCACGTCCTTGCTCTTGGTAGTAATCTTCAATGGCATTAAAGCTCATCACCAACGGGCCACTTTCACCAAATGGGCGCAGGCGCATATCAACCCGAAATACTTGGCCATCTACGGTGCATTGGTTCAGGGCTGTAATTAACTTTTGAGCCACTTTAGTATAAAAAACAGATGCTTCGAGCGAGCGACGTCCCCCTTGGGTTTTAACGTTGCGGGGGTATGCAAAAATAAGGTCTATATCAGATGAGTAATTGAGTTCTTGCCCACCTAACTTCCCCATGCCTAGTACCATTAATGGTAAAGAATTTTTGTCTTCATCTAATGGTTCACCATTAGTTTTAGCAACATTTTTGTAGGCCCATTGATTAGCACTGTCTATTAGTTTATTGGCAAGTTCACTAATGTATTCAATACTATCCGCGATTGAGTTTTCACAACATAAGTCTAAAAATGCGACTTTTAGCCAGTATTTTTCGCGATATTGGCGCAGTAATTGATGACATTGCTGCTCTTCTACTTCATTTATATTAAGCGTTGCAAAGGGATCTGAAATTTCTCTATTGTTAATTTCAACGTCGCACAGCAACCAAGATAACAGCGAAGGTTGAGAGCTTAAGCTGCGCCAAGCAAAATCACTTAACGCTAATAAACGCACGATTTGCTGCTGGATTTGTTGTTCGGGATACAGCGCGGCAAAACGCGTTTCACCCAGTTTTTGTAATTCAATAGGAAGCTGCGTGTCGTTACTCATCAATACCCTCTTTTATCTCACCAATAACCATACTAGAATGGTTAAAAACCTATCAAGGTAAATCTATTTAGGAACACCATGTCATATTTGTCATTATCTAACACTAGTTTAGTTGCGATTGCTATTAGTTTTGTGGTTATTTGTATCATTATCATTAGTTTAAGAATTGTTACTCAAATAAAAGCAAAACAAGCACTTAAAGAAGAATTAGCGCAACATGATAACTTTGCAATGGGGATTAGTTTTGCCTCTGAAATATCAGTAGTGATCGCCACGATGGCATTTTTGTTTGATGAAATAAGTATTAGCACGGCTCAATCAAATCCACTAAAAGTAATTTTGTTAATTGTGCTGTTATTTTCGTTTATAAAAATGGGGCATTTAATCCATCGTAAATGGATATTACGCCGCTTTAATGAAGAAGCTGCCATATTAAAACAAAACGTTTGTGCGGCGCTGGTTGATTCAGGGATGCTGATTGCTAACTGTATTTTAGTACTGGGTTTGTATACGTGGACACACACTCAGGGCTTTAGTAATTTATTAATAGCCTCAGTAAGCTTTTTTGTTTTACAAGGCCTATTTGCCCTAGACAGTAAAATACGCGAAAACCGCTTTGCTAAAGCCAATCAAGGGGCTTCGTTGCAAAGTAACTTTGGTTTAGAAAATACCTCAATTGGTATTCGCTATGCGGGTAAGTCAATAGGCTTGGCACTTGCCGCGTATGCTGGTTTATCAAGTGCGGCGTTTCAAAACGGTAAAATGGTCGAAAACTTATTTACTTTGGTAATGCATTGCGGTGTGATGTGGCTATTACTATACTGTTTAACGTATATAATAAAAATTATCTCAATGCCAAATATCGATACCGCACTTGAAGTCGATCATCAGGATAATATTGGCATTGCCTGTATTGAATTTGCTGTATTTTGTGCTATTGGTTACTTATTGATAAGTATGTTTTCAATTTAGTACCAAACACGTTAAATTTAGCCGTTGCTAAACGTCCCTATTTAATAGTTTGGTAAAATTAACAGGGACTTTAGGCATATGGCAATTAAAACAGGAAGTTATCTATTAATTGATATAGATAACGAGTTCAGCCGATCATTTGTAAATCAGTATATTAATACCAATGATGCTGCTAAAAAAGACATTGTAATCGCCGGTGCGAATACGCAAAAGCTAGTTAAAATGATGTTTGATGAACTCGTTAAAGATTATTGCTATTGCGATATTGAGAACGAAATCAGTATTTCAGAGCTCGCCAGCTATCTCCACGAACACCACAATGTTCAAGGCGTGTTATTTAATCAAACAGATTATTTGCTCGCCGATGATAAACAACGCTTTATTTATAATTCATTACATGAAAAACGCTATATTATCAGTCAAACCAATCATGGTTATGACATTAAGCCTATAAATGAAGAGTGTCATTCAAATCATTTGTCCTGTCATACCGATATAGCTCAAACCGCACAAGCGCTAGCTGAGCTTGCTCCCCCTGAATCTGAAAAATAAATAATTGCACCCAAGCCTTTGCTTACTTACCATAGAGGGATATAACTTCTATGTAAAAAAGTGATTTGCCATGCGAGTGCCTCATATTTATCAATCATCTGCGATTACTGTTAATACCCCTTTAAGCCTTGACGATGATGCTGCAGGGCATATAGGTCGTGTGTTACGCATGAAAGTGGGCGAACAGGTTTCTATTTTTAACGGTGAAGGCGGAGAATTCCTCAGTGAAATTATTGAGGTAAGTAAAAAGAGCGTGGTTGTTATGCCGCTTGAATTTAACTCTCATGACGTTGAATCACCATTAAAAATTCATTTAGGCCAGTGCGTATCTCGTGGTGATAAAATGGACTTTACCATTCAAAAGTCGGTTGAATTAGGGATCACTGAAATCACCCCTATTTTTAGCCAGCGCTGTGGCGTAAAACTAAGTGGCGACCGCTTAGAAAAAAAACACCAGCAATGGCAAAAAATAGCGATTGCCGCAGCAGAGCAATCTGGGCGCAACTTTGTGCCAACAGTACACTCTCCCGTTGATTTAAAAAGCTGGCTTGAACAGCAAACAGCTGCCATTAAATTAACCTTACACCCACGCGCCGAACACAGCATTAAAACCATTACCGTTCCCGATGACGGCGTGCGCTTTTTAGTGGGTCCTGAAGGCGGATTTACCGACGATGAAATAGCGCAAACAAAACAACAAGCGTTTGTAGATATTCGCTTAGGCCCGCGCGTTCTTCGTACAGAAACAGCGGCATTAACCGTTTTAAGCGCACTACAATTACAATTTGGCGATTTAGCTAATTGAAATAACTAAAAGCACCCACATATCAAGGTTACAGTTGTAAAAAACACATAAATTAAGGCACAGCGCATGGCAATTAAGTTAGGTATTATTTCAGATCCTATTAGTGGATTTAACATTAAAAAAGACACCGGTTTTGCAATGATGCTGCAAGCGCAAACCCGTGGCTACGAAATTTACTATATGGAAATGGATGATTTATCGCTGCGTAAAGGTAATGCCTACGCCACAGCAGCCAAAGCACAGGTTTTTGATAACACAGAAAAATGGTATGAGCTTGAAGAAAAAACCAGCATTGCGTTGGCTGATTTAGACGTTATTTTAATGCGTAAAGATCCGCCTTTTGATACTGAATATATTTACGCAACCTATATTTTAGAACGTGCAGAGCAAGCCGGTACTTTAGTTATTAATAAGCCGCAGAGCTTGCGTGATGCCAATGAAAAACTATTTACAGCTTGGTTTAGTGAGCACACACCTGATACATTAGTTACGCGCAGCCAAAAGCAAATCCGTGAATTTTTAGCCCAGCACAAAGATATTATTTTAAAACCATTGGATGGTATGGGCGGTGCTTCTATTTTTAGAGTGAAAGCAGATGATGCCAATATTGGGGTAATATGCGAAACCTTAACTGAGCATGGCAGTCGCTTTGCTATGGCGCAAAATTACATTGAAGAGATCACTCAAGGTGATAAGCGCGTATTGGTTGTTGATGGTGAAGTTATTCCTTATTGCTTAGCGCGTATTCCACAAAACGGCGAAACGCGCGGTAACTTAGCCGCCGGCGGACGTGGTGAGGCACGGCCAATTAGTGAGTCAGATTTTAAAATTGCTCAAGCAGTTGCCCCTACATTGAAAGAAAAAGGCTTAATATTTGTTGGTTTAGATATTATTGGCGATAAGTTAACTGAAATTAACGTAACAGCCCCAACCTGTGTTAAAGAAATTGAAGCCGCTTACGATATTTCTATTACCGGTATTTTATTTGATGCCATAGAGAGAAAGCTTAGCAAATAATATTAAAGCCATACCGAACTTTAAGCGGTGGCGCTTCTATAATCACCGCTTAAAGTTGAATAAATTTTTAGTGTTAAAACATGGGACTATGCCATACTCAAGATTCAATAACTAAAAGGGTAAAAATTATGCAGTCATTAGAAAATCACTTTTTAATCGCAATGCCATCAATGCAAGACCCTTTTTTTAAACGTGCTGTCACTTATATTTGTGAACACAATGAAGAAGGCGCTATGGGACTTGTTATCAATCAACCGATTGATGTTACCGTAGGTGAATTACTCGACAAGATTGATATTGACAACGATAAGTCTCAACAAGCTGCGCAAGTCACAGTGTATGCTGGTGGCCCAGTTAAAACTGATCGTGGTTTTGTGCTACATTCACCAAAACCTGGGTACTCGGCAAGCCAAAAGCTGAGCAGTGATATTATGATCACCACCTCAAAAGATGTGTTAGCCACGTTAACTACCGCCCAAGCACCCGAACAATTTATAATTACCTTAGGTTACTCTGGTTGGGAGCAAGGCCAATTAGAGCAAGAACTACTTGATAATAGTTGGCTGATTATAAAAGCCGACCCTAAAATAATTTTTGATACTCCCGTAGAAAAACGCTGGGAAATGGCAGTTTCTATGCTTGGTTTTGATATTGGCCAACTAAGCCCAGAAGCTGGACATGCTTAGGGTCTGTTGACCTTTGCGGATTAAAATTTGTTCAAACTAGGGGCGGTTTAATCGCGGCGCGAAGTTTTTAACCTTGTGGACTAAGTAAAAACAGACCCTAATAACATAAAAGATAAACATGACTAAAAAAACTCTAAAACCGCAGGGTGAACGCACTGTAATGGGATTTGACTTTGGTACCAAAAGTATTGGTATTGCAATTGGTCAAGAATTGACAGGCAGCGCCACCAGCTTAAAAGCGGTGAAAGCTCAAGATGGCATCCCTAATTGGGATGACATTGCTGTGCAGGTAAAAGAGTGGCAACCTGATTTAATGGTGGTTGGCCTACCGCTTAATATGGATGGCACCTCACAAGAGGTTACATTTAAGGCTAAGAAGTTCGCCAACCGTTTGCATAACCATTACGGTATTGCGGTTCATACTCAAGATGAGCGCCTCACGACCGCTGATGCTAAAGCACGGTTGTTTGAACGTGGCGGTTATAAAAACTTAGGTAAAGGCAACGTAGATAATATGTCTGCGGTGATCATTTTAGAGAGTTTTTTTGAAGCCAGTTATGGTGAATAAATTGCTTTAACAAAAAAAGCGCCTTGGGCGCTTTTTTTATGCGTGGATTTACACTAGGGGCAATTTAATCACTGAGCGAGCTTTGCAACCTAGTGGGCTCGATAACTGCTCCTGCGTTATTCTACTGTAAGAATAAGTAAAGCTTGCGCCCTGCTCTCGCCCCTTACCTACATCCATGTAGGCAAAAAATCAGGTCATATTACCTTTATCATCAAGGCCATCAATGGTTACACCTTGTAAAAAGCCTGCTCCCTGCTGCTCGTTATTACGCAGTTTTATCATTAAGCGTAAATCATTTGGTGAGTCTGCATGATGCAGTGCATCGGCATAGTTAATCCGTTGCTGTCTATATAGCTCAAATAAAGCTTGGTCGAAGGTCTGCATGCCCACTTCAGTTGATTTGGCCATAGTCTCTTTAATGCCACCAATATTGCCGTTTTTAATCAGCTCACTCACCATTGGCGTATTCAATAACACCTCAATAGCTGCAACGCGCCCTTCACCGTCAGAGGTCGGGATCAGCTGCTGGGCAATAATAGCGCGTAAGTTTAATGCTAAGTCATATTTAAGCTTGTCGTGCTTTTCTTTTGGCACTAAGTGCATAATACGGTCAATCGCTTGGTTAGCATTATTAGCGTGCAAAGTGGCAACACATAAGTGACCAGTTTCGGCAAAGCTTAACGCATATTCCATGGTTTCTTGCGAACGAATCTCACCAATTAAAATAACATCTGGCGCTTGGCGTAAAGAGCTTTTTAGTGCTGACTCAAAGCTTTCTGTATCTAAGCCCACTTCACGTTGGGTAATAATACTTTTTTGGTGCTCATGCACAAATTCGATTGGATCTTCTATGGTTAGAATATGCCCGCGCTGATGGCGATTTCTATAACCAACCAGTGCCGCCAGTGATGTTGATTTACCGGTTCCCGTACCACCTACAAATAATACCAGGCCTCGCTTTGACATAATGACATCGGTTAGTGCCGAGGGTAACCCCAGCTCTTTTACATCGGGTATTTTGGTCACAATCCGGCGAATAACCATCCCCGCTCTATCACGTTGCCAAAATGCCGAAATACGAAAGCGCCCTTCGCTGGTCGCAATCGCAAAGTTACACTCTTTAGTGTTATGAAACTCAGCTTTTTGTTTTTCACTCATTGCCGACTCAACCAACGCCAGCGCTTGCTCATCGGTTAGTTTGTCATCATTAAGAGGGGTGAGCTCGCCATTAATTTTGGCGCTAATAGGCAGCTGGCTTGATACAAATAGATCAGAGCCTTTTTTGTCGATCATTATTTGTAAAAAATGATTCAAAGATAAAGTCATAATAATTCCTTAAGCGCTAAACTGCGTCTTATCTTGCGCTTTTGCATGCGCCGCAATATGAGTGATGATGCCACGGTTAACAAGGTTTGTTAAACATTGATCCATAGTTTGCATGCCCTGCGACGCACCGGTTTGAATTGATGAGTACATTTGAGCAATTTTATCTTCACGAATTAAGTTACGAATAGCAGGCGTTGCCAACATGATTTCGTGTGCAGCCACTCGCCCTCCACCGACCTTCTTGATCAGTGTTTGTGAGATAACCGCACGCAATGATTCTGAGAGCATAGAGCGGATCATGTCTTTTTCTTCACCTGGGAATACGTCAATGATACGGTCAATGGTTTTAGGTGCCGAGGTGGTATGCAAAGTGCCAAACACTAAGTGACCAGTTTCAGCGGCAGTCATAGCAAGGCGAATAGTTTCTAAATCTCGTAATTCACCGACCAAAATAACATCGGGATCTTCACGCAACGCACTTCGCAGGGCGTTAGAAAAACTATGTGTATCGCGGTGAACTTCACGCTGGTTAATTAAGCTGAGTTTATTGTCGTGCACAAATTCGATAGGATCTTCAATGGTCAGTACATGATGATGTTTAGTTTGATTTATATAATCAACCATGGCTGCAAGTGTAGTCGACTTACCTGAACCCGTAGGACCCGTGACTAATACCAGACCTCGTGGATTATCTGAAATTTGTTTGAATATTTCCGGCGCGCCCAAATCTTCAAGTGTCAGTACGTCACTAGGTATGGTACGGAATACGGCAGCAGGACCACGATTAGAGTTAAAGGCATTTACACGAAAACGTGCTAAATTAGGGACTTCAAAAGAAAAATCCACTTCGAGATTTTGCTCATAGTCCTTACGCTGGTTATCGTTCATAATGTCATAAACCAGACTGCTGACTTCTTTATCTCCAAGTGCTGGTATATTAATACGTCGCACATCACCATCAACACGTATCATAGGTGACACCCCTGATGATAAGTGCAAATCTGATGCTTTATGTTGCACACTAAATGCCAATAATTCGGTGATATCCATTTATGACTCCACAACTAACTGATAAATATATGGTTACAATAGCAGAACGACTCACATCCGCCTACGCTAGAATTGCAGAGGCAGCGCAAAATGCGCAGCGTAACAGTAACGACATTACGTTACTTGCAGTATCTAAAACCAAACCCGTCTCTGATATTATGGCAGCTTATGAGCAAGGGCAACGCCAATTTGGTGAATCTTATGTTCAAGAAGCTGTAGATAAAATAGCGCAACTAGGCACATTTAGCGATATTGTTTGGCATTTCATTGGCCCCATTCAGTCAAATAAGAGCGCCTTAGTGGCTAACCACTTTGACTGGGTGCAAAGTGTTGATAGGCTCAAAATAGCAAAACGCTTAAATGCTCAACGTCCGCAGGAACTACCCGCACTTAATGTGCTAATACAAGTTAATATTAGCGCAGAAGAAGCAAAGTCGGGCTGTGCAGTAGAAGAAATTGACCAATTAGCACAATTTATAAGTCAATGCTCGCAATTAAAACTGCGCGGACTAATGGCTATTCCTGCAAAAAGTGACGATGAAAACACGCAAACTCAATATTTTGAGCAATTACAAACTTGCTTTGATAAACTACAGACCCAATATCCTCATATAGATACGTTGTCGATGGGGATGAGTAACGATGTAGAAGCTGCCATAGCGGCAGGTTCAACCATGGTGAGGATCGGCACAGATATTTTTGGAACACGAACTTAAAAGGTGATAACAGACATATGTCAGATAAAAAAATCGCATTTATAGGCACAGGTAATATGAGCTACGCCATCATTGGTGGCATGGTAAAAAACGGCTTTAACGCAAACAATATTATTGCAACTAACCGCAACCAAGAAAAACTAGCTAAGGTAGCCGCGGATTTCAAAGTGCAAACCACCAGTGACAATAACGAAGCTATGCGCGATGCAGATGTCATTGTTCTGTCTGTTAAACCACAAATGATGGGCGACTTATGCCAATCATTTCAAGATTCAGGCATCGACTTTAGTGATAAATTATTTATCTCAGTTGCTGCGGGCCTAACCGTTAAACGCTTACGTGAAATGCTTGGCCAAGATGTGAAAATGGTGCGTTGTATGCCAAATACACCGTCGTTACTTGGCCGTGGCGTATCGGGCTTGTATGGCGCTGGCGAAACGCAAAGCGAACATGAATTTGTACAACAAGTATTTGAGTGTACCGGCATTGTAGTATGGGTAGAGCAAGAGTCACAAATAAATGACGTGATTGCTGTTACCGGCTCTTCGCCAGCTTACTTTTTCTTATTTATGGAAGCGATTGAAGAAAAAGCGAAAGCATTGGGCTTTAATGATGAAGACGCGCGTCGCTTAGTACAGCAAACAGCGCTAGGCGCAGCTGAAATGGCACTTAGCCAACCAGATATTAGCATTTCGCAACTGCGCGCTAATGTAACCTCAAAAGGTGGCACCACGCATGCAGCTGTTGAGCATTTAAAAGCGCAAGGCTTAACCCAAACTGTGGGTGATGCAATGGATGCGTGTATTGCGCGCGCAGTGCAAATGGAACAAGAACTTTAAAACCATTTTTTATTGAAGGTTATACTATGAATGCCATGCAATTTTTAATTAGCACCTTGTTTGATCTATTCTTGATGGTGGTACTACTGCGTTTTTGGCTACAGTGGGCAAAAGCCGACTTTTACAACCCAATGAGCCAATTTGTGGTCAAAGCCACTTCGTTTGCAGTTAATCCACTGCGAAAAATCATTCCAGGGCTGGGCGGGCTTGATTTAGCCTCTTTGTTACTGGCATTTATAGTAGCGGCTGCAAAAATAAGTACATTAATGTGGCTTATTTATAGCTCTTGGGCTATTCAACCTGTACTTATACAGGCGCTAATAACTGTTTTAAAAGAAGGTTTAAACTTAGTTTTTTGGGTGTTAATCATTCGCGCTATTTTAAGCTGGGTAAGCCAAGGCTATAACCCTATTGAAGCGGTATTCCATCAGCTAACTGAGCCAATGTTAAAGCCAATCCGTAAAATTTTACCGCCATTGGGGGGATTAGATTTATCGGTATTGGTACTGATTATCGGCATTCAGTTTTTACAAATGCTGCTAATGGACCTTTTAGCTTAAGCATAACGTAATATAAAAGAGGCCTAGCGCCTCTTTTTACATATTCAGGAGTTAACCATGCAACATTTAATCAAGTTTTGTTTTATTGCTTGTCTCGCTTTAGCATTTAATGCACACAGCGCTCAAGAACAAGGTGCCCAATACAAAGAACTAGGCGCTTGGCAAGTTCACTATATTGCTTTCCCATCTACGTTTATTCAACCTCAAATAGCTAAAGCGTATGACCTTGAGCGTAGTGGCTATAAAGGCATTGTTAATATTTCAATATTAAAAAATGATGCCGATAAAACCGCTCAAAAAGCGACATTACAAGGCACCGCTAAAAACTTATTAGGTAACAAGCAAACCCTTAACTTTAAGGAAGTCGTTGAAGGCGATTCTGTTTATTACCTAGCACAAGTAGATTACACCAACGAAGAGATTTTACGTTTTGAAATTGAAATCCAACAAGGTAATCAGTTTCAAACATTAAAGTTTAAGCAAAAATTTTACGTAGATTAAATATGACCAACACCTTAGTACTTGCAACCGGCAACCCCGGAAAAGTAAACGAGCTGGCTAACATGCTCAGCTCACTTAATATTAATGTTGTACCGCAAAGCGACTTTAATGTCAGTGACGTTGCCGAAACAGGCACCACGTTTGTAGAAAATGCGATAATTAAAGCGCGTCATGCAGCTAAAATCACCGGACTGCCCGCTATTGCAGATGATTCAGGTTTAGAGGTTGATGGCTTGAATGGCGCACCCGGTGTTTACTCAGCCCGCTTTGCAGGTAAAGGCGCAAGTGATCAAGATAATATCGATAAATTACTGGCTGACTTAGGCGACAACCCTAATCGCACTGCCCGTTTTTGGTGCGTATTGGTACTAATGCGTCACGCCGACGACCCTACCCCGCTAATATGCAGTGCTAGCTGGGAAGGTGAGATTACCCTTAGCCAACATGGTGAAGGCGGCTTTGGCTACGATCCTATCTTTTTTGTACCATCAGAAAATTGCACCAGTGCCGCACTGACTAAAGAGCAGAAAAATGCTCTGAGTCATCGTGGGCAAGCACTTAATAAATTATTACAAGAGCTACAACACAAAGGCGGCCTGTGAACCTTCCTCCACTGAGTTTATATGTGCACGTACCTTGGTGCGTGCAAAAATGCCCTTACTGCGACTTTAACAGCCACGGACAAAAAGGTGACATCCCTGAAGCTGAATATGTGCAGCATTTAATTGACGATTTAAAAGCTGATTTACACTTAGTGCAGGGGCGAAAAATTCACAGCATTTTTATTGGCGGCGGCACGCCAAGCCTATTAACCGGCGCGGCATACACCCGTTTACTCAATGAAGTAGATAGCCTCATAGGCCTAGCCGATAAATGTGAAATAACCCTTGAAGCAAACCCCGGCACAGTCGAAACTGGCCGTTTCAAAGATTATGTAAAAGCAGGCATTAACCGTATCTCTATCGGCGTGCAAAGCATGCAAAACGATAAATTAAAAGCCTTAGGCCGAATTCATGGTGCCGATGAAGCCAGTTATGCAGCACAACAAGCTAGTGAAGCAGGGTTGAATAGCTTTAACCTTGATTTAATGCATGGCTTACCAGGGCAGTCACTCGATGACGCACTCAGTGATTTAAAACAAATCATTGCCCTCAACCCTCCACATATTTCTTGGTATCAGCTCACCATTGAGCCTAATACGCAATTTGCTTCAAAACCGCCCACGTTGCCACAAGATGAAACCTTATGGGATATTCAAGAACAAGGCCAAGCATTATTGGCACAAGCAGGCTATCAGCAATACGAAATCTCAGGATATGCAAAACCGGGCTTTCAATGCCAACATAACTTGAATTATTGGCGGTTTGGCGATTATCTTGGTATTGGCTGTGGCGCCCATGGTAAGGTTACTGATGCGAAAACGGGGGTGATAACACGCACTGAAAAGGTTAAACACCCACGGGGCTACATGGACATTATTAAGCCCTACTTGTACAAAAGCTGGCAAGTAGAACAAGACGACTTAGCGTTTGAGTTTTTTATGAATCGCTTTCGTTTAACAGAGCCATGTCCGATTGAAGACTACAGTGCACTGACTAATCAGCCATTACAAAGCCAACAAGCGGCTTTAAATAAAGCTATTAACACAGGTTTATTAATAGAAAAAGACGGCCATTGGCAAGTAAGCCTTAAAGGCCATCGCTTTTTAAATGACCTGCTAGAATTGTTCGTATAACGCTTTTGGCGTTATGCGCATGTAAAGTAAATACATGAAAAATTAAAATACCCTAATGGGTTTCTAACAACAAAAGGGAAACGAATGCGTAAACTTACTCTAATTGCTGCCACGGTAAGCGTGGCACTGCTTGCAGGTTGCCAACAAGCAACACAACAATCAACGCCTGCACCTGCGGTTCAAGCTCAACCTGTACAAAGTGAAATTGATAAAGCGAATGCTTTTTTTGAAGACACTTTTAATCGTGATGTAATGAGCAGCCCAGTCTATCAAACCTACATGGGCATCAAAAAAGATTACGATAAATGGGATGACAACAGCGAAGAAAAAGCGCTTAAAGACTTGGCACAAACTAAAGCCGATTTGGTCACGCTCAACAGCATTGACCGTGCGCAATTAGATGCAGCTACTCAAGTAAGTTATGATTTAAAAAACAAGATTTAGAAGCTAGCATTGCTGATTTTAAATGGCGTTACCATAACTACCCAGTAAACCAAATGTTTGGTACGCACTCTATGGTGCCGGCTTTTTTAATTAACCAGCATCAAATTAGCAACGTAAAAGAAGCAAACGATTATATTGCTCGTTTAAATGGCGTGCCGGGTGTATTTGATCAACTTATTACCGGCTTAGAAATTCGCGCCGATAAAAACATCATCGCGCCTAAATTTGTATTTCCACACGTGATTGATTCAAGCAAAAACATCATTAAAGGTGCGCCGTTTGAACAAGGTGAAGATTCTACGCTTTTAGCTGACTTTAAACGCAAAGTAAATGCATTAAAAATCGACCAAGCTGAAAAAGATGCACTTATTAGTAAAGCGACTGAAGCATTAAAAACGGCAGTTAAACCTGCTTACTCTAAGTTAATTAACTACATTGCACAGCTAGAAAAACGTGCTGATAACCGTGACGGTGCTTGGAAATACCCTGATGGCGAAGCGTTTTACAATAACGCGCTTAAACGTACGACAACGACAGACCTGACTGCAAAAGAAATTCATGCCATTGGCCTTGCCGAAGTGTCACGTATTCATGATGAAATGCGTGCCATTAAAGATAAAGTTGGCTTTGAGGGCGACTTAAACGCCTTTATGCAGTTTATGAAAACCGACAAGCAATTTTACCTTGCTAATACTGAAGCGGGTAAAGCGCAGTACCTAAGTGAAGCTAAAGGCTTAATTGATAACATGAAAACACGCTTAGATGAGCTGTTTATTGTAAAGCCAAAAGCCGACATGATAGTAAAACGTGTTGAAGCTTTCCGTGAAAAAGCGGCGGGTAAAGCGTTTTATCAACAACCTGCGCCAGATGGTTCACGCCCAGGTATTTACTACGCCAACCTCTATGACATGGAAGCAATGCCAACTTACCAAATGGAAGCTCTCGCTTATCATGAGGGTATTCCGGGTCATCACATGCAAATTGCTATTTCACAAGAATTAGAAGGCGTGCCTAAGTTCCGTAAGTTTGGTGGTTACACAGCCTACATTGAAGGTTGGGGTTTATACTCAGAGTTACTACCAAAAGAAATGGGCCTTTACGAAGACCCGTATTCAGATTTTGGTCGTTTAGCTATGGAGTTATGGCGCGCCTGTCGTCTAGTGGTTGATACCGGTATTCACGCAATGAAGTGGACTCGCCAAGAAGGTATTGATTACTACGTTAACAATACTCCTAACGCCACTTCTGACGGTGTGAAAATGGTTGAACGTCATATTGTAATGCCATCACAAGCAACGGCTTACAAAGTGGGTATGCTGAAAATTTTAGAACTACGTGAAGCAGCTAAAAAGCAGCTTGGCGACAAGTTTGATATTCGTCAGTTCCACGACGTAGTGCTTAAAAATGGCCCTGTACCATTGAACGTACTAGAAAACTTTGTTGATGAGTGGGTTGCTAGCAAACAAGCTTAATTATCTAGGGTCTGTTGACCTTTTAAGGTTAAATTTGCAGCAGTCTGTTTGGTATTTAGGCAAGGCAGCGCCTATGTGGTGTGGTTATTCCCCATAAATAGGCGATAACGCAGCATCAATGCCAAACATGCGCTGCCCGAAGGGTTCTGCCTAGGGGCAATTTACTCTTTGTTGCTCGGTTTTTACTTAGCCCACTAGGTTACAAACCTCGCGCCGCGATTAAACCGCCACTAGTTTGAACAAATTTTAATCCACAAAGGTAAACAGACCCTAGTAACTACTTAAACATATAAAAGGTCGCAATTGCGGCCTTTTGTTTTATAAAGCAAAGAATTAAGCTAGGATAAAGTAGGTATTCAAGGAGAACAGAATGGATCTAAGCATACAGCTACTCAATGCGCGTATTAAACAACAACAGTTTGATGAGCTTGATAACGACTTTAAAAAGCTCACTGACGCACAACAAGTGATGCAGCTTAATTACTTGTTTGAGAGCGCGTTACGCATGAGTATTAAATACGATTTTATGCAAAACATTGCCGTGCGAATTTTAGCGAGCAATACGCCACCAGCGCTGTTTATTGAACAGCTAACCAGTTTAGATGCATTGAGCTTTTTTACCCCTGCGCTTAAATTAAATAAAGGCTTTATCAGTACAGATAAGCACGGCAATAACGTGTTGCATAATGTGTTTAAGCACGCAGCGCCGAGCCAATTGCCTTTTAACTATGTTCGCTCGTTAATGTTATTTGAATCGAATGAAGAGTTACTGCATGCATTGGCGCAAACCAATCAGCACGGGCTGACTCCGGTGGCCAATTATATCGCTTATGCACATAAGCCAAACATTCCGGTAAAACATGAATTTTCGGCCTTGCTCGCATTAATAGAAATAGAGCAAAAACAAAATCCTGCAGCAAAATTACAAATACTTGAGGCATTAAAAAATAATCCCCCAAGCGAGATAACCTTGCTACTGAGCGCCGCTTATTTACAGCGCTCTACTGAACAAGTGGCGGCTCTAATCTGATAAGTAATATTCTACGCTGGTAACAACACGTACGTTTTTAATTTGCGGCGTGTTTGAATCCCGATCGCTAATACTAAACTGCCCTTGGCGAGCGGTTTTAATTTTACCTAAGCGTGAATTTGAATCTTTAGCAAACTTATCTGCCACTTCACGAGCTTTTTCTGTGGCTTCTTGCACCATGGCTGGTTTTATATCGTTAAGCCCAGTAAAAATATACTCAATACGGGTTTGATAGTTGTCTTGCACAATAGCTATATTTTGTTTAGCTAGCTGACTCACTTTGCTCAGTGCGTTTTTAACTTTATCAGGAGCATTGGAGTAAACAATAATATTTGAGCTAATAACATACCTAAACTTTTGGTTATCATTCGCGTATTCACGGGCTTGCTTATCAATAATAGATTGAGTACCTGTCGATATTTCTTGATCATCAAAGCCGTGTAGCTTTAAAAAAGCAATCACCGCATCATTTTTTTGCTCAACTCGCTCAACAAGCTTTTCAAGATTATTGTCGGCATCGTTAAACTGCAAAGGCCAAATAACGGTATCAGCCACAACTTCACGTTCAGCTAACCCTTTTACCTGCACCGTGCGCTCCATCCCTTTAATATCAAGCGCAGCCCCTTTTATAATAAAACCCAATGCAATTAGGCCAATGCTTAAACACGCCGCTGCCATAACAACGGTTACATTCGATATTTTATTCACTTCACTCTCCTTGACCGATATCAATAATAAGCACGTTCACGCTCGAAAAAACACTATAAACAGGTTACATTGAGGCAGTACAGAACGCAAAACTTAATCAGCCAAGGAAACGCAATGAGTCTAAAACGTATTAGCCAGTTTTTTAACCCAAGCTCTGTCGCTGTTATTGGGGCATCAAACACCGCCACTCGTGCAGGTAATGTGGTTATGCGAAACTTACTTCAAGGTGGCTTTAAAGGGCCAATTATGCCCGTTACACCCAATCATACAGCTGTGCATGGCGTGCTGGCTTATCCTAGTATTGAAGCCTTACCTAAAGTGCCTGATTTAGCGGTTATCTGTACCAATAAAAACACCTTAATGAAAATTATTGAGCAACTAGGAACGCTTGGCTGTCATAGCGCCATTATTATTGCGGATGGCTTAACTACAATTCAAAAACAGGCACTTAAAGAGAGCGCGGCGAAGCATAAAGTTACCCTACTTGGCTCAAATTGCTTGGGGTTACTTATTCCGCATATAGGCTTAAACGCGAGTTTTTCGCACACCGTTGCCACGCCAGGTAAACTGGCTTTTGTGTCGCAATCAGCGGCTGTTTGCTCAACGATTCTTGATTGGGCTAAAAATAAAGAAATTGGCTTTTCATACTTTGTATCTATGGGGGATTGTTTAGATATTGAGTTTGACGAAATACTCGACTTTTTAGGCCGTGATGCTAAAACCAAAGCTATCTTACTGTACATCGATAATATTAATGATATTCGCAGCTTTATTTCTGCGGCTCGTGCAGCCGCATTTTCTAAACCGGTTATTGCTATTAAAACCGGCAGAACCAGTGCAGGGGCTCTCGCTGCTGAAATACATACTGGCGGAAAACAAAGCTCCGATGCAGTATATGATGCCATGTTTCAACGCGCGGGGATGCTAAGAGTAAACGACTTACGTGAGCTTTTTGCCGCCACTCAAACCTTGGCCATGCATCCTAAGTTGCTGCAAGTAGAGCAACTTACCATATTAACCAATGGTGGCGGCCCTGGAGTAATGGCCGTTGATGAACTTATTCAAAGCTCAGGTAAACTTGCTCAACTTAGTGATGAAACTCGCGAAGCACTCAATAAAGTGATCCCGCATTCAGACACTGCAGCCAATCCGGTTGATATATTTGGTGATTCGGCGCCAGTGCGTTACAAGCATGCGTTGGAAATATTACTAAATGCTAAAGAAGTTAAAAACTTACTGATCATCCACACTCCATCGGCATTGGCCCCAAGTGAAAGTTACGCTCAGGTTATTGTTGAGGCGCTAAATAAATTACCGAAAATGGCACGCCCCTATGTGATTACTAACTTTATGGGCGAAGATGCCGCCTTCGCAGCCAGACGCATCTGCGCTAATAATGCCATCCCTACCTACCGCACCCCAGAAGGTGCGGTAGGTGCCTTTATGCACCTAGTAAGCTACCGTCGTAACCAAAAGCATTTAACTCAAACACCAGAATCAAATACTGACGATGCCACTATTAATAAAGCGGCAGCGAAAGCGACTATAAAAGAGTTTTTAGCTGATGAGCAGCATTACTTATCGACCCATCAGGCGAGTCATATTTTAAGTAGTTACGGCATTGACTGTATTCAAACTGAAGTTGCCTACACTCCAACTGAGGCCAAAGAACAAGCAATAGAGCTAGGTTTTCCGGTGGCATTAAAGCTGATGAGTCCCAGTATTCCCTCTAAGTCTGAAGTCGGGGGTGTCGTACTAAACCTCAATGATGCGCAAGAGGTAGAACAAACCGCATTTGCCATGCTGTTAAGAATAAAAAACACCTACCCTGATGCCATTATAGATGGTTTTTCATTACAAAAAATGGCACCTCGAGCAGGCGCCAACGAGCTGCGTATAGCCATTAAAACAGAGCCTAATTTTGGGCCGGTTATTTTATTAGGTGAAGCCGGTACAGGGCTGGAATATGCGCAGGCTGCAGTCGCTTTGCCACCACTGAATATGAACCTAGCCAAGTATTTAATTGCCGCCGCCCATGATAAAGGCGTGCTTAAAGATCGCGTACTACCTGAAAAAGTTGATAAATATCGTTTGTGTTCACTACTAACCCGAATTTCTCAATTGGTTGTAGATCAACCGGATATCACCTCATTAGAGCTAAACCCTATTCTAGCTAGTAATGGCCAGTTTTTAGTACTTGATGCCACCATGAATTTGAGCCAATATCAAATTCAAGCACACCGAAAACGTTTATCTATTCGCCCTTACCCTATTGAGCTGGTTGAAACGGTTACCCTAAAAAATGACACCTTAGCAACGCTCAGACCAATTAAACCTGAAGATGAGCAAGCACATCAAGCGTTTGATCAGTCATTAACCAAAGAAGATAGGTATAAGCGCTTTTTTGGTGAGTTACCTCAGTTTAACCACGATCAACTCGCTAAAATGACACAAATTGATTACGACCGCGAAATGGCGTTTATTGTTACCCAAACACAAGACGAGCAACAACAGACATTAGGGGTTTCGCGAGTGATTATGGATCCTGATAACTTACAAGCAGAGTTTGCTATTGTAGTACGTTCTGATTGCCAAGGGCTTGGATTAGGGCGTATTTTAATGAATGCAGCAATTTCTCATTGTAAACGCCAAGGGGTGAAAACTGTTGAGGGGATCACCCTCCCTGAAAACACCGGCATGATTGAGCTAGCTCGTAAACTCGGGTTTAAAATTAGTCGTGATTTTGAAGAAGGCAGTATCAACATGCTGCTCACATTGTAATAATTATTATGCAAAAACTCAGACAAACCATCAATCAAGTATTTGAAGCGTCAGGAAAGTACCAACGGGCCGGTCATTTTTTAGATGCCCTACTAATCACTATTATTATGATAAATGTAGTGGCCATCGTACTCGAATCAGTTCACAGCATTGCTACCGCATACTATAACGAGTTTTTGATGTTAGAACTGGTATCGGTTGCCATATTTAGTGCTGAATACCTAATACGCGCTTGGACCTGTGTAGATAGAGTAAAGTATGCCTCTATGAATTGCTCCAATACGCAAAAGCGGATTCGATATATTTTATCACCACTGGCAATTATCGATTTAATTGCCATTTTGCCTAGTTTATTAATGTTTGTCTTTGCTATCGATTTACGTTTTTACGGGTACTGCGGTTGTTGCGGGTATTTAAGCTCACCCGTTATTCTCGAGCAATGCAATTGTTATTGCAGGCGTTTATTGATGAATCGAGTTCATTACTGGCTGCATTTTTTATTATGGCAGTAGTACTTATTTTAGCCTCTTGCGGTATTTATTTATTAGAGCACGACATTCAACCAGACAAGTTCGGCTCTATTCCTGCAGCCATGTGGTGGGCAATGGCAACCCTAACTACGGTTGGTTATGGCGATGTTGTACCTATAACGCCTATTGGTAAACTATTTGGTGGCGTAATCACTTTGGTGAGTATGGGGATGGTTGCCATACCAACCGGTTTATTAGCGTCGAGTTTCTCAGAGCAAGTACGCAAACGTCGCCAGCTATTTGAAGATGCCACCCACGAGAAAATAACCGATGGTAAGCTCACTGATGAGCAGATGCATCACCTTGAGGAGTTACGCTACAAACTAGGGCTAAGTAAACTAGAGGCCAATAAAGCAATAAAAGCGGAGCTAAATAAACGCAGCTCACACTTATTTTGCCGTCACTGTGGTAAGCGTCCTTAACCTGAACTCTGGTTAAGAGATTTACTAACGTATTGAATCAAAAATGATATTTATGTTTATTTTTCTCTAGCCAGAGATTTCCAGTGAAAACAAGGCGAAATTACGCGTCAATAGCTAGCCTATTGCAAGTAAATTCAACGCAGTTAGCGCTGAAAATAGCTGCTTGAGATTGATTTATTATCCAGAGTTCAGGTTCCTTAATAAAATAATGTACTAAGCGGCGCTTTAAGCTTGTGAGAATACAGGATGCCAATCGTGCTCAATAAGCTCAAGCACCTGCTCTTTAGGCACCGCTTTACTAAACAAGTAACCTTGAAAGTAGCTACAACCTTGCGCTTTTAAAAAAGCCAACTGATGTGCGCTTTCAACCCCTTCAGCAATACACTCTTTACCTAAACTGCTTGCTAAAGTTAGTGTTGATTGAATAATCGCTTCGTTATCCGAATCAATACCAATATCTTGCACAAAGCTGCGATCTATTTTTAATACATCAATCGGAAAGCGCTTCAAATAAGTTAACGAGGCATACCCTGTTCCAAAATCATCCATGTACAACTTACAGCCTAGTTGCTTTAATAAGTCCATATTTTTAAGCGCACGTTCTGAGTCTCGCATTAAAATAGACTCTGTTATTTCAAATACAATAGCCTCGGGCGGCAGTGCTGCATTGTTTAGTGCTTGGGATATTTCAGGGACGAGTCCGATAAATTCAAAATCCAGTGCTGAGAGGTTAATTGATAGGTATAGATCAGGACACACTTTACGCCAACGAGCTAACTGCACCAAAGCACGCTTAAATGTTTGTAGCATTATTTTAGTGATTAAACCTATATTTTCAGCTACGTTTGCAAACTCTTGTGTACTCGCTAACTGATTATAAGGCCAGCGTAGTAACACCTCAAAGCCCACTGTTTTTTGCGTAGACGCATTAATAATGGGTTGATAATAATTACAAAATTCATGTTCATGATAAGCTTTGATCAACTGTGATTCTAAATGCATCGCTCTTTCAACACGTTGATTCATTTCTTGTTTGTAAAACTTATAACACCCTTCTAAGCCATCTTTAGCATAATAAAGCGCCACATTTGATGCTTTCAATAGTGCTTTATAATGCACGGCATCATCAGGGAAAATAGCCACACCAATACTTAGGTGTACATTGACGCTTTGCTGATTCATAACAATGTCTTTACTCACGCAATCCATTAGTTTGGTGCATATAAGTAATACTTCTTCTATTTGCTGAATATCTTCAACTAGAATTACAAATTCATCACCGCCTAAACGCGCGACGCTATCACAAGGACGTAATGCTGTTTTCAAGCGGTTCGCCACCAGCTTTATTATCTCATTGGCGTTTTCTGTGCCAAATGAATCATTAAAATACTTAAACCGTTTTATATTAACGTGTAACAAAGCCACTTTACACTGATGGCGGCGCGCCTGATCGATGGCATGTATAGCTCTGTCGTTAAACAAGGTTCTGTTTGGCAGCCCAGTAAGTGAATCGTAATTAGCCAGTATATGCAGTTCGCTCTCAGCTGACTTTTGTGCATGAATATCCGTTAAAATAATCACGAAACTACTCAGCCTTTGGCTTTCATCAGCTACGGCGCTTATTTTAACCAGTACATGGCGTTGCTCTTTGTTTGCCAGAACGACAGTGTCTTCACATGAAAAATGTTCGCCCACTTCAAGCTTTTGCATAATTCGTAAATAATCAAAATAGCTACTGCGGGACATTCCCAAATTAAGCGCACGGGTTGAACGAGGCTCTGCTGATAAGCCAAAAGCGCTTTGCAGCGATTTATTTGAAGCACGTATATTAAAGTTTTTATCTAAGATAAACACCCAATCTCGGGTTTGTTCAAACGCGGCGGTAAATAACCGCGCATGCTCTTCAAACACCCTTTCGCGTGTCATATTAGTATACGTACCCGCTACTTTTTGCGGTGTTGTTTCATCCCATTCAACCACTTTGCCAAAGTCTTTGTACCAGCGCCAATGACCTTTGGCATGACGTAGTCTGTAAGTACAGTTAAAGTATCCTTTGTCGGTTGATAAAAATTCTAACCACTCCAACCTAAAAATGGCACGCTCTTGTGGATGAACTTTGTCTAAGTAGTCATCTAAACTGACTGAGTCGTCCTCATAACCTAATTCGTTGACTAATCTAGGCTGATAAATATTTAACTGGCTCGCCTGCCAATCCCATACCCCGGACTCACTTCCCTCTAGTGCAAGCTTTAAACGCGCCTCACTGTTTTGGCTTTCTTTGTGTGCAGCTAATAAAATACGCTGTATTTTATTACGTCTCATCACCCATGCAGTCACTACAGTGATCAATAAAATAGCATACAGTGCTAAAAAGTAAGGGGCGCGCCATAACGGGTATTTCACTTTAATGTTTAACGTTGCTGGTGGGGTATACTCCCCCGTCAGCGGATCCTTTGCCCAGACCTTTAACTGGTAGCTACCGGGATTTAATTTAGGAAACACCACGCGATTATTACGGGTATAACTTTTTTTACCCTTGTCGAGCTGATACTCGTAAATAATACGTTCTTGAAAACTAAATGACATCGCTGAAAACGCAATTTCAAGCCCTATATCATCATGATTTAAAATAATATTTTTTAATGGCTGCTGTAAATTTATAGACAAGTCCCGAGACATTAAGTTGATGCGCGTGATATTGACCTGATCTAATAAACCTTGGCTATTTTTATTATCTTTAGGATCAAAATAGGTAAAGCCTTTAAGGCTACCATAGGCAATTCGTCCATCATTTAATTTAGCCATAGCACCACTATTAAATTCAGCAGAAAGCACCCCATCTGATGTAGTGAATTGCTGAAAATGAATGGTGCTCGGGTTTAATCGCCATATTCCCTTATGGCTACTCATCCAAATCATTCCCTCTTCATCAAGCACCATATCGTATAATAGAGTACCTAGTTTATTTTTATCTAAATCAATAGTGTGTACTAATTCATAAGTGCTGGCATCAATTCCAATCAAACCAAAGTTAGATAAAGAAAGCCACAGTATCCCTTGCTTATCTTCAACGTAAGAAAGAATACTCACAGCAACATTGTCATGATGCTTGGGGACTTTATAAAGGGTGTTTAAACTGCGCTCATCAGGGTTAAATTGGTATAACACTCCACCGCTAAAAAATAACGGCCACTGCGGCTGTGAGGGTAATGGCGGTAAAAAGCCATGCGCTAAAAATGGGTCAAATTGGGAAAACTCGCCTTTTAATGAGGTTAAAATCCGGCTATCAATATTATATTTAAACATGCCATGATCAGGGTGAACAAAATATAAATCGCCATTTGCCAGCAAGGTAATGCCATGCATCCAGTCATTTAAAAAAACTTGGTTCTCGGGGCTGACAGTTTCAGGCTTGGTAAGCTGCTGAGTTTCTGGGTCAAAAATAAATAGTCCTCGGTTTGAATGTAACCAGAGTTTATTTTTGTAAGGCATAATTTTGAAAACGGTAAATTCAGTGGTTAGTAAATCTACTTTATAATCTTTTAAATACACCGTTGAGGTGTTATTTTTTATATCAACCGCTGTTAAACCATTATGTGTACCCAGCCATAACTTATCTTGGAATTGTTTAATTGCCCAGACTGAATGATGTGAAAATCCATCTCCTCCCAGAGCACTGCCCTCTACATTATAAAATTTATAGTTATCACCCGATAAATAAAAAGCACCATCAGTTTTAGTCGCAAGCCACATACCACCTGATTTATCTTTTACCATATCAATAATACTGGTATCGGCAAGGGTGTATTTACTTTGTTGAATACGTTTATTTTTAACCACCGTTTTGGTGGTTAAATTAAAGCTGAGAAGGCCTTTGTCTGTTGCTAAATCAACAACCCCCTGCTGATTATCTATGTCCCAAACATTCAAATCAGCCAGTAGCTTTTCATTTGTAAATGCCTGCTCACTATTCTTAAATAGTGCCTCTAGATTGCTAATATCAACAGCGTATAAGCCCTTAACCGCTCCAACCAATAACTGGTTATTACCACCTAGTGCAAATGACTTCACATTGTTTTGATAAATATGCACATCGGTTTCGCTTAAATGATCTAGCGGACGTACTTGTTGCGTTGCAATGTTAAATACATAAGCACCGTCTGTGCTACCAATAAAGATATAGCCATTGTAATGAAACAAGGTACGCACAAACGCATTTTCAAATTGCTCAGGTAGCTTAAATAAAGGAGTAATTAAGCCACTGGCTATATCGAGTTGTGCAAACACTCGCCCTTGTCCAACCCACAAGCTTTTGTCATCTGTGGCTAACATGGTAAAAACAGACTGCTGAAGAATTTGCTCTTCTGTCACTGGTTTTTTTAAATACTGCTGATAGGTATCTGTTTGCGGGTCATACCTGAACAACCCCGCTAATAAGGAAGCAATCCAAATTTGCCCTTCTGGATCTTGGTATATGCGATCAATAATAGCTTCTTCTAACTCACCATTCGGGCCGTTAATTGGAATAACCTGATAGCCATCGTAGCGATTTAGCCCCCCTTCAGTAGAGAGCCATAAATAGCCATTATTATCGATAAGCATAGTATTGACGTAGCTTTGAGATAACCCTTCGCTTGGGGATAGCCGTTTTACTTGCGCTGTTGCAGCAACGCTTATGAGCATAAATAGCACAAACATGGCTGTGATAAACCTATTAATACTGATGCCCATGTGTTTCCTATTACTGATTTAGGGTTGCTGATATTTTAATGCGATAATATTTCGGTGCTTATATGCATCAAATAGCGTTAATAATGCAGGAGTATATGTTAACACCTGGTTAAAACCAAGTGTCTGATAAAAATCAGTAATATGTTGATAAGCGAAGGTGAAAACAGCGTCGGTTTGCTGACTTAAAAGCGTGCTTAACAGCTTTGTTGCTACACCAGTGGAACGGTATGCAGGAGCCACAAAAACTGTCGATAAAAATAAAAAAGTCGGTTTGTGTTGTAACCGGCACGCCGCAATGATTGTGTGGTTATCGTAGGCGACCCACAGTTGATCTTGTTTATTGGCGCGACCGCGAACTTTATACAAAGTATAAAACTTATTTACTAAGGGAGTTTTAACTGGTTCTAATTGTTTAATAACAATCATAGCAAGCAGACTCTAACTAAGCATAAGTGCCAAATATTGCTCAAACTTTTGCTTTAAAAACCCTTGCTCTGCAACCGGGCGGCTATGCAGGGTGTCATAAACTTGCTCACGCGTTTTCTTGCCGCGCTTAATTTGATATGCCCAAAATGAAGCTTCGTAATCTAGCTGAATTTGATACTTTTGCTCTCGCGGTAAATCACACAGGTTATAACTCATATTCCCTCCTTTACTGGCCTGATAAAACTCTGATTATACGTTTAAACTTATAATAAACTAACTCTATAATGAATAAAAAGAATCTACTTTAAATAATCTAAGGGTATCAATAATTGTTAATGATAGGCTCTGCTAGATTATGACTAGAAACTGGGCAAAAGACAGCCAATTTGTTATTATACTCGCCTATCCATTTGCCCCAAAAGACAGGAAGTGCTGACGTGTTTAAATACTGTAAAGGATTGCTGGTATTAATATGTTTAGTGTTTAGCAATCCGTCATTTGGTCATAGTTACAGCTATACATTTAATCGCCCACAGAACACCCAGCAAGCAAATTATACTATTGAACTTTTACAAATAGCGTATGCAGATATGGGCTTTAAATTAAATATTATCGATTTTAATCGCCAGAATGCATTATTTGCAGCAAATAATGGCATGTTAGCTGGGCAGCTTGCTCGGGATATTAGTATTGAAAGTGCCTACAAAAATTTAATTCGAGTTAATTATCCGTTATTTAAATTTAACCTTGAGCTTTATAAACACTGTGAGCCCAGCTCTACTAAAACAATCGATAGCGTTGCCATTATAGCCAGCTACCCTGTACAACAGCGATATTTAGACAGCATTGATTTTCAAGGCGAGGTTATTGAAGTAAAAAATAATACCACTCAGCTAAATTTACTGATCCAGCAAAAAGTACAAGCCGCATTACTGATTGATTTTGCAATGGCCAATAAAACTATTCCTCCCGCTTTAGGCTGCTATGAAAAGCAAGTGGTTGCTACCTACCCGCTATATCATTATTTACATAACAGCCATGCGAGTATTGTCCAGCAGCTAGAGGCTACACTTGAGAAGTTACACAACAACGGCACAGTCGCTAAACTCAGATCAAAATACAAGCTACAGTTTTAAAAATCAAAGCCTTGCTGCTGTGCTGGCGAAGCGGCTTGCGCAGCTTTATTTTTTTGCTGTAAATAACGTTTATAGCGTTGTTGGCATAAGCTCAACACTTTCTTTTTTTGCGCATTGGTTAACGAATTCCACGAAAATCGCTCATCGCGACTGCGATAGCATCCTTTGCAGTAACCCCGATTATTAACCAAGCAAATACCTTTACAAGGGCTAGGAATATCAAATATTTCAATTTGTTGCATAAAACTAT
>NZ_BADW01000175.1:0-987 GCF_000241165.1 Pseudoalteromonas sp. BSi20439 | reverse complement strand
GGGCATCTAAAACTTGATTGGTTAAAAAGATATGGCGCTTTCAACGCGGGTATTCCAAGACACGACACCATAGCCCGTGTCATTTGTCGGTTAAAATCAGATGAAATAGAGCATGCATTTCAATCTTGGATATCTTCACTTATTGAAACCACGGGTGCTGATATTATTGCTATGGATGGAAAAACTGCACGTCGTTCATTTACAACCAAAGATAGAAAAAGTGCTTTACATACCGTCAGTGCATGGAGCTGCCAACACCAGTTAGTTTTAGGGCAAACAGCCGTTGATAGCAAAACAAATGAAATCACAGCCATACCTGAGTTACTCACCATGCTAGATATTGAAAATAGCATCATTACACTTGATGCTATGGGCTGCCAGCAAGAAATAGCGAAACAAATAATTAAACAAAAAGCTGATTATATCCTAGCGCTCAAAGGTAACCATTCAGGTATGCAGAGTGAATTAGAAGCTTGGTGGCACAAGAGTGAGCGCGAAGGATTGACCAATAGCAACTATGATAAACATACCGAAATAAGCTCAGGGCATGGGCGCATTGAAACAAGGGTTTGTCAGCAATTGCTTATTGATAAAAGCTGGTTAGATAAAATCTACCAATGGTCTGGCTTAAAGAGTGTTATTCAAGTAACCGCTGAGGTTCACGATAAATCATCAGGTACAGACACGATAGAAACGCGTTGGTATATTAGTTCGTTAGCGTTAGGTGCGGAGCAAGCACTTAATGCGGTACGAAGCCACTGGCAGGTTGAAAGTATGCATTGGATGTTGGATATGAACTTTAGGGAAGATGAATCAAGAATCCGTAAGAAGCAAGGACCCCTTGTTTTTAACGTAATGAGAAAAATAGCCATGGCGTTATTTAAACAAGATACAACTAAAACAGCCAGTATGGCGAGAAAAAAGAAAATGGCAGGGCTAGACGATGATTATCGCTCAACCCTGTTAGAATCTGGGATTAAAATGCGC
>NZ_BADW01000176.1:0-345 GCF_000241165.1 Pseudoalteromonas sp. BSi20439 | reverse complement strand
ATCCAAATAAGAGAAACCCGTTACAGCGATGTGACGGTTTTTTTGCTTTCTGGGATTTAATAAATAGCCAAGAGCCCATGCCGAACTCAGTGGTGGCCTTTCTCGTACACCCTGTGCTCCACGGCATTCGTATTCCTAAACAGCTCGAAGGCGAGCCCCGCACAAGGCCGCCTCGACACAATGATAGTGTCGCATTTGCTATGTGACTTTCTACCTCTGTGGGCACCATGACATTACCAGGATCCAATTAAAGAAACCCGTTACAGCAATGTAACGGGTTTTTTGTTGTCTGAGATAAAGAAAAACATCAAGCCAAGACTGTATATGGAACTTAGTAGTGGCCGC
>NZ_BADW01000177.1:0-295 GCF_000241165.1 Pseudoalteromonas sp. BSi20439 | reverse complement strand
TTTCGCTCGCGCGGAGAAAATTGCGATACTGAGAAAAAATCGATCGCAACCATCTTAAATGGTTTCAAACTAAGAACATACCCAAGACAATTTATTAAAAATTAGTTTTTACACAGTCTGGGCACAAATGCGACTGTTAGATTTGATAAAGTCCTACAGTTTAAACCTGACAGTTCAAGTTAGTACTTATTAAAATAAACGAAGCTAACTACTTGAACTGGCTTATTCTATGTCGCTTATTATTGTTGCCCGAACCCCGAACCCCGAACCCCGAACCCCGAACCCCGAACCCCGA
>NZ_BADW01000178.1:0-246 GCF_000241165.1 Pseudoalteromonas sp. BSi20439 | reverse complement strand
GCTTTAATTAGCAAACTCGATGCCCGAGTGGTGGAATTGGTAGACACAAGGGATTTAAAATCCCTCGACTAACAAGTCGTGCCGGTTCAAGTCCGGCCTCGGGCACCACTTTGTGGTTTGGTCGCATACACCAATATGTAACTTATAAAAATTATTTAGAATTAATATGATGCGGCACTAGCTCAGTTGGTAGAGCGCGACCTTGCCAAGGTCGAGGTCACGAGTTCGAGCCTCGTGTGCCGCTCC
>NZ_BADW01000179.1:0-23569 GCF_000241165.1 Pseudoalteromonas sp. BSi20439 | reverse complement strand
GCTCTATTCGGCGGCCCCTTAACTGTTAAGATTAGACCTAGGATGCCAGCCCATACCTTTCTAATTCATATGTAACATTTTTTCTGTCGTACTGGCATCAAGATAACCAGAACTGAGCAAGCAATCTCAAAGGTTGTACAAAATAACACTAAAGTTTTTTCATTAAGTTTTATTGTTGTGCTCTTGTGGTGGCTTTCGCCACCACTTTATTAGTTTTCAAGTTCCACCATATCTTTCGCTGCAATGTCACCAGACACTAGCTTTACAGTTGCGAAATGATCATTCACAATTTTAGTAATTTGTACCGTTCCTACCTTTTCGATAGTGTAGGGATCTTCACCTTCACTCAATACTATTCTTTCATGGAATCTAATAACACTGTATTTTTGCCCAACCTCTGCGCCATGCTTAGCACCAATACAGATTAGAGTTCGATTATCAGAACTTTCTACTACCTGACCTCTCACCATGTATTTATGATAAAAAGTGGTATTGGAACAACCCACTAAATATAAACCGAATGTAAGCAATAAAAGAGCTTTTATATAGGGTGTTTTCATCACTGTTACCTCATTTGACTAACTAATTATCTATACACTTTTTTATGAATTCATTTGTTTTTCCGGCCAGCCCCCGAAGGTGCTTGATGACAACTCCAAGGCTTATGAACAGAGTTATCTTTGATGTTCTGATCAACAAATTTATAGTAACTTTCTTTAGTATGTGTCCACCAATCATCATGAACATCTGCGCCATACTTACGGATTACCTCCTCAATCCCATCAAGGCTTACGTTTGCGGCATCATAGGCAAGGTGTATTTCACCTTCTTTGATGTTGTAACTAACTTCATCTATACCAAAAAGCTGATCTATTTCTTTTACTAACTCGTCACAGCTTTCTTCTGTGACATTGCTAAGCTTTAGGTTTCGAACAACTAAATTTTGCTCTTTAACGCCAACTCTATGATTTAAATCGCTCATAATTTTTCTCCTAATGTTTGTGTGAATGCTGTTGATTGCTATCTTTCATTTCTTCCATTTTACGGTTCATCTGCGGCATCATGTTCCCCATCATTTCTAAATGATGTTCAGCCATCTTGATTTGTTGATGCATTGGCATTTCTTCCATGTTTTTGTGCATGGATTGCATCATCTTCATCATTGAACGGTGATGTTCAACCATCATCTGCTGTTGCTTTTCAGGATCTTTTTCAGTTTTAATGGCATGGACTTCCTTTTTCATTTCCATCATCTTTTTGTGCATTTCTCCCATGTTCTCATGTGGTATTGCCATGCCTTGATGCATATCAGCTTTGTTCGCACCTTCATGCTTATGCTCATTGTTTTGGGCAAATGAGCTAGTGGTTATAAGTAGTGAACTAATAAATAAAATTGATTTAGTTAACGTTTTCATGATTTTTACCTTCTACACTTTTATTAAAATTTGGGATCCAACTTGGTGTCGATTCCATATACCTGTGGTACTCCGAACCAAACTCAGCAATCGCTTGTGCTTCTTCGCGTTTCGCTAGCTTGACGTAAACAACGACTAAGATCGGAAACATCGCAAGTGTTGGGATTGTCGGCCACTGCAATAAAAAGCCGAACATGATTAGAATGAAAGCTACATACTGTGGGTGGCGACACCTTGCATACCATCCAGTTGTAGCCAATTGATGATGTTTTTGCGCGTGATGCAATACATTCCATGCTGAAGACAACATAAAGAAACCTGCAACAATTAACACCATACTCACTATATGAAATGGGTCCCAATGGGCATCACCTTGAAATCCAAAGAAAGTATGTAATAAATGCCCATTTTCATGCGCAAAGAAATTTACTTCTGGATAGGTCTCCGTCAGCCACCCCGACAGAAAATAGATAGTTAAAGGAAAGCCATACATTTCAGTAAATAGGGCAACAATAAAGGCAGAGAACGCGCTTAGACTTCTCCAATCAGTTGATGTTTTTGGTTTGACAAAACTAAAGGCAAAAAAGATAAAAATTGCTGAGTTCAGTATCACCATTGACCATAAGCCATAATCATATGTTTCATTCATCACTGCTCTCCTTTTTATGTGATTCCTTACGTGCCTTTTCTAACCCTTGTATGTAGCCATCGCGATAGGCTGCATTTTTATCCGTGAGTTCTTGAAAGCTCTCTTCCTTTTTTTCATCAGGCGCATGTGAATGATCGTGACCATGTTTACCATGACTGCCATGCATAAATACGTGCATCAAGGGGCATAGCAATAAAATCAAGTAGGGAAGAAATTGCAGCATATGTTGACCATGCTCAAGCACTAAGAAGTAGGTCACTGCGGCAATAAGTGCCAGTGCAGCCCAGCCTGTAGGTGTTGACCAAAAATTAGGGTGTTGATTTTTCATATTGCCCTCCTAAACGACTTTTAAGACACCGCGATACATTTGCATCTGACAGTGAAACTCATGCTCTCCCGGTGATAAGTTCAATAGGGTAATTTGAGTAATTTCATTTAATTTAAGCTGTTCGCTTATATCCAATGAAGGAATAAGCATTGTTTCAGCGCAGGGGGATTGATCTTTGCGCATAAACTTCAGAGTGACAGGTTGGCTAGCAGACACCTGAATTGAGGATGGGGAATACACACCATCCCTCACTTCAATGAGTACTTCATTACCTTGAACGATTGTTTTATTGGGTTTATATAGCCAAAACCACCAAACAATCAGCGCGATTAACATTAAGCCTAATAAGTTAATAACCATCATTGTGATTCTCCTTAATGCTCTTTTGCTTTAAAAAAGCGAAGTCGATTTGCATTTGACACTACAGTCAATGACGAAAACGCCATTGCAGCACCTGCAATTACAGGGCTAAGCAGAATGCCAAAGAAGGGATATAGAACCCCCGCAGCAAAAGGAATCCCGGCTACGTTATAGACAAACGCGCCAAACAAGTTTTGTTTGATATTTCGTAAAGTAGCTTTGCTTACCGCTATGGCATCAGCAAGGCCATGAAGTGAACCACGCATTAGGGTAATGTCAGCACTTTCGATAGCTACATCAGTCCCTGTGCCTATGGCGAAGCCAACATCGGCTAACGCTAGCGCAGGAGCATCGTTGATGCCATCTCCTGTCATACCAACAATTTCGCCGCCTTCTTGTAGCTCTTTCACCTTGTTGGCTTTATCTTCTGGCAGCACTTCAGCAAGAAACTCACTAATACCCACTTTTTTAGCTACGGCGGCAGCGGTTTCCTTGTTATCACCCGTTAACATGATGACGCGTATACCATTAGCCTGAAGCCGTTTGATAGCAGAGATTGAGTCTGACTTGATAGGATCTGCAACAGCAATGATTGCTGCAAGTTCACCATCTACAGCAAAGTACATAGGTGTTTTGGCTTCTTTGGCTAAAGACTGTGCTTGTTCAACAAAGCCTGTGAGGTCTATGCCTTTTAACTTCATTAGTTTATCGTTTCCGAAAAGCAGGGCTTTGTTGTTGCAGCTTGCTTCTACACCAAAACCCGTAATGGCGTTAAAGGCTTCAATTTTTAGTAACTCAATATCCTGATCTAACGCACTTTCAACAATCGCTTGCGCTAAAGGATGCTCTGAGCCGCTTTCTAAACTTGCTGCAAGCTGTAGTACGTCTTTTTCGTCAGTAGCTTTTGCTAAAATAATATCGGTTACCTTAGGTGCCCCTTCAGTAATAGTGCCCGTTTTATCTAAAATCATGGCAGTGATTTTAGAGGCGGTTTGCAGTGCCTCACCGTTGCGAATAAGCACTCCGGCTTCTGCTGCTTTTCCTACTCCCACCATGACAGACATGGGTGTTGCCAAGCCTAAAGCACACGGGCAGGCAATAATAAGCACAGTAGTTGCTGAAACGATGGCAAAAGCAATGGCTGGCTCAGGTCCAAAGTTAAGCCATGCTAGCGCACTTAACACAGAGGTGATCATCACGACAGGTACGAAAAAAGCTGAAATAACATCGGCCAAACGGCCAATCGGCGGTTTCGAATTTTGTGCTCGTTTCACCATATTGATGATCTGTGCAAGCGCCGTGTCTTTACCAACGCGTGTGGCTCTAAATAAAATCATGCCTGATTTGTTCAAAGTACCTGCGACAACCTCATCTTCTTCAGCTTTTTCAGCAGGCATAGGTTCGCCTGTCAGCATGGACTCATCAATAGAGGTGTGTCCTTCCAATACCACGCCATCGACGGGAATTTTTTCACCCGGTTTTACCTTCACAATATCGTTAAATAAAACCTGCTCAATACCTATCTGAACTTCTTTGTTGTCACGAACCACGGTTGCTGTTTTGGCTTGCAAGCCGATAAGACGTTTAATGGCCTCAGAGGTTTTACCTCTGGCTTTGATTTCTAATGCTAAACCTAAATCAATTAAGCCAATGATCATGGCGGTAGCTTCAAAATAAACATGCCGTGCCATCAATGGAACAGCGTCAGGTGCAAACACGACAACCATCGAATACAACCAAGCCGTGCCTGTTCCTAAAGCAATTAGGGTGTCCATATTGGCTGAATGATTTTTGAAGCTCTTCCATGCTCCTACATAGAAATGCTTGCCTGAAAAATACATAACACCAAAAGTTAAAATGCCTACAACCAACCAAGAAATTCGTTCAAGGTTTGTTTCAACCGTCATTTCTCCAACTACAATGCTGTAGATCATCAAAGGAACGCCGAGTGAAAGGGCAATAAACGTATCGCGCATTAGCTTTTTGTAATATGCAAAATCCGCAGCCTCTTTCTCATCAAGCGCATCTGTTGCTGAGCTATCATCAATTGGCTTCGCGTTATACCCCACTGACTCAACAGCTTTGATCAACTCTTTTGTTTTAGCTGTCCCATAAACTGTTACTGTCCTATCAGCAAAATTCATTTCCGCACTGACGACTCCAAGAGTTGCCTTCAACGCCCCTTCAATTTTGCCTACACAGCTAGCACACCCAGCACCTTCAATGATAAGCTGTTGGTTATGTGATACTTTCTCCAACGTATTCTCCTTACTTTTACACGAAGAGGATTGAGCTTTTGCCTGACAGCAACAGCCTGATTCAGTTTTTATATTTGTGTTAGTAGCCACCCTTTTTCCTCCTATGCTTTTTTAATTTGCTCAAAGTTTTCGATGAGATGACAAACCATGTTTGCAGTCGGTGCTTTGTCTTCCATTTCTTCCCATCGAGAAAGCGCAGAAGACATTTTTCCTCGAAGTGCCAACATTGCTTGAAACTGCTTTTCTGTTTCTTCAAGCCGCTCTTTGATCAGGCTTCTGACTAATGGGCACGCACTTTTACCATCTTCAGATTCATTAATAATTTCCTTGATATCTGCAACGGAAAAACCAAGGTTTCTGGCACTTAAAATGAATTTAAGTCTCGATACTTCTTTATTCGAGTATGACTTGTAGCCGTTCACTGACTTAGCAGGTTTTAACAATCCTAATCTGGTGTAATAGCGCACCGTATCAGCAGTCGTTCCAAGGCTTTTTGCCAGCTCCGCAACTTTCATATTCACTCCTCAGTTTTTTAGCTAAGTTTGTACTCTCATCTTCAGCTTAGACCTGTGTCTAAGACACAGGTCAAGTACTAATTCTAGTGAATAAGCTAAAAACTAATTTTTTGGTAAAAGAGAAATCTCGGTCAAAATCGACAGCATTAAGTACTGTAAATAGCAATAGTTTGAGCATGTTCATCATGCCTCCAAAAAATATTGTGCTAATTGTTCAAAACGGTTGGTAATTTAAACCAATCAGTAAATCGTTTTATTTTTGATGGGACTGGCGAAAAAAAGGCGCACTGATCCTGTGATTAGCCAATAATTGGTGGACGATAAAGTAAGAGATGGATACCAGATTTTGGTAGGGGTGTACGCTGTAGAATTAGCTCAGAATGAATATTGCAAATACCTTCGTCTTGCGCTTCCACAAGATAGGCATTTAAATGAAAGCTTGTACAAAAACCGCCTTCACAACAAACACAATCACCAGCTTTACATTTTTCACAGTCTTCATCACCATGACGGTTTTTAGAATCTTGCGAATTTTCAGTGTGATAGTGACTATTGTCAATCATTGATTGATGATGCATATTTTTGCTTGGTTGTATAATATGCGTGTCGGATGAGCCATTATGATGCTCTTCACAATTCATTGGTTTAGCAATCGCAAAGCCATGCTGCGTAAGCAACACAGTTATTATTACTATTTTAAACCACCTGAAAAGTCCAAACATTATCATTCCTTCTTTAGCACCTACAATATTAGCCACTTTATAAAAATAATTTTATGATCTTGATCAACCTTTGAACTAAAACCTACGTTCTAACCTAGCCCTTAAAGTCTGCTTCAAAACATTTTATACACACTTTTAATATACGAATTACTCTAGTACTGCTGAGTTTACTAGCACCATAGAACTTTTAAAAACAACAGCAAAGCCACCATTCATAGCCACACTAATCAGCGCTTGGTCTTCAAAAATTATGCTGCCTAGCTTGTAGTCATGTTTGAAATCGGCCACCTCTAATTGGCTGACAATAAAAAGCTCTTCATAAATTGTTATTAAGATGCCAAAATGCCCATATTGACGTATTGCTTGCCTAAATTGTTGAGTATCATTGAGCCACGACATGATTCTCCTTTCTATACTAGGTTGCTTCCAATAAGTAGCTAATCGTTTTTGTTGTGGCGTAGCACTCTCATAGATAGTTTCGAGATCATTTAACAAGGTTTGCAGTAAAGATTCCGCAAGTAAGCTTGACTTCACCATTAAGGAGGAAATGGATTCATTTTGTCCTACTTCAAATTGTTCTTGGAGTAAGATATCTCCGCCATCAAGCATATATGTGATTTTGTGTATGCTTACACCTGCAAATTCTGGTAGATCCACAATGTAAGTTAATGGCGTAGGGCCTCTACCTTTAGGTAAAAGTGAGGGATGAATATTAAAGGCATATTTTATATCTGTTATGGGCAGTCTATATCCATAGTCAGCAACGACAAAAAGAGTTACTCCAGATTTTATATATTCATCAAGTTCTTCTTTAGTCGGTCTTAAAGAATGTGTCATTATCTTATGTATGCCACAAATTCGTTTAACGATACTTGCGTTTTCCTCTACATCATTAATATAAACAGCTTCAACACTAAAGCCTTGGTTAACCATAAATGTTAAACAGTTTGAAAAGAGATTATTTCCGAAATAGAGGACTTTCATATTCAATTGATCCATTCGATAGCGCTAAAGCCAGCAAAAAGCAAAGGTTGGTGAAGTAAATAAATCAGTAAAGAGTGTTGACTAAGCAATGTCAAATAAGGGTTTATCGCATGTTGATTGGCGGGAGCCAGACGAAAGATTCGGAAATTTGCAGCCCAGATACCGAGCAAGGGCAAAGCCAACCAAGGAAAAAGAGTAACCAAGTCACTAGGATGTTTTGAAATATATTGTTCAATATAGCTAAAAGGCCAATTCCACGGTATTTCTATCGCTATGTATGCGCTAAAAATAAATAAAGATAGCAGCAAAGCAAGTTTAGGTTTCCCCACCAACCAAACTAATAGAAGTGTTGCAACTGCTATGAAGTGTAAAATACCAAAGTAAATCCAATGTTCTGGCAAGGTAAATAGTGAGGATAAAGTCACTAGTAACGCAGCACTAGATATCTTAACCGTTCGCCAAGCTAATTTCTTCGCTGATATACCACCTTGATAGGAATAAACCAGACTGGCACCAACAGAAAACAAGAACAAACTTACAATTATTGCTCTTAGCTCTTTCCAGAAAAAGCCGTTAGGTATGTCTGTTCTAATATAACCAAAATAGTTTAAATCCCAGACAAAATGAAAAGCTACCATCAATATAATTGCGGTAGCTCTCATTAAATCAATGTAGTTATTTCTTCGTATTAAAACCAAAATCTTAAACCGGCAACAAACTCAGTATCGTTGCTGCTCTGCTCGTTTAGCTTGGCGTAATCTGCTGTGCTACCAAATTTATTAGTCCACTCTACACCTACATAAGGTGCAAATTGGCGAGTAAATTCATAACGAACCCTAACGCCAATAGCAGTACTAGATAGCCCACTGCCTAGCTCATTTTGTTCATCGTCTTTACCATAAAATGTTATTTCAGCACGAGGCTGTATAATGAGCCTTTGTGTTAAAAGCAGCTCATATTCAGCTTCTGCTGTAAATGCTGTATTGCCGCTCTCACCTACATACGCTGTCATATCAAGCTCAAACCAATAAGGTGCTAAGCCTTGAATACCAAACGCTAACCATTGACGGTTTTTGCCTTCTTTATAATAATCGTAGCGAATACCGACTTGCGTATCCCAATAAGCCGAAATTGCATGACCCCATAAAATATCAGTTTGATTTTCTTCAAGCTTGCCATAACTAACATCGCCCTCGGTTTTTATCACTAATCGATTAAAGGTGGTGCCGTACCAAGCTTGTAAATCGAAAACAGCAGCATCGGCTTGTTCGTTATACTCAAGGCGATCACCTAAAATAGCGTAAAACTTATACTCATCTGCAAGGGTTAAGCGCTCGCCATCTGCTAAAGCATATGGCCCTTGCGTTAAGGTTGTGCCATTAGCATAAGCGTGTGGATCGCGAGCATTTTTAGGGGCATCGCCGCCTTGCGGCTGCATTTTATCGCCCGCCATATCGCCAGACATGTCGCCCATTTCAGTTTGAGCAAACACATTCAGGCTCAATAACGGTGCGCTAATTAATAGTGCACTAGTAAGTACTGTTGATAAGGTTAAATTTCTCATGATACAACCACCTCTCTAAACATACCTGCATCCATATGAAACAGTAAATGACAATGCCAAGCCCAACGACCAACATCATGTGGCGTAGTTAAAAAGCTAATTCTTTGGGCGGGCTGTACCATTATGGTATGGCGGCGAACTAACACATCGCCTTGATCGTTCTCCAAGTCGCTCCACATACCATGTAAATGCATAGGGTGTGTCATCATGGTATCGTTTTGTAAAATAACTCGTACCCGCTGATTATGCTTCATATGCACAGGGGTACTTTTACCAAACTCTAAGCCATCAAAAGACCAGCTGTAGCGTTCCATGTTGCCGGTTAAATGCAGCTCAATTTCGGCTTCGGGTGCTTGGTGGTCAACTATGCCATCAAGAGAGCGTAAATCTGCAAGTGTTAAAACTCGACGGCCGTTATTGCGCAGCCCAACACCAGGATCGTCTAAGTTTGTGCGTGGCGTATCAACGCGCATATCAATTGAGGCGCCATATTCTGTTTTAGCGTGGCGAACTTTCTGACTTGGAACAGCCAGTGGGTTTTTACCCATATTATGCTTACTATGGTCCATTGCCATTGCACCGTGGTCCATTGTGCTATGATCCATTGCCATTGCACCGTGGTCCATTGTGCTATGATCCATTGCCCCCTGATCCATACTGGTTTTGTCCATGCTAGCGTGGCCCATAGCGCTGTGATCCATTCCAGGCATAGCAGAGTGATCCATATTGCCCATCATATCCCGCATTGCTAACCACTCAACTGGGTCAAGTGCAGGCACTGGCGCATCAATATTAGCAGCGACAGACAAAGTCCCTTTGGCATAACCTGAGCGGTCCATGCTTTGTGCAAAAATTGTGTATGCGTCATTTTTAGGCTCAACAACCACATCGTAGGTTTCACCTGGACCAAAGCGAAACTCATCTACGGTAACGGGTTCAACATTTTGTCCATCTGCTTGTACCACAGTTAATTTTAACTCTGGGATACGTACATCAAAAAAGGTGTTACTTGAGCCATTAATAAATCTTAAACGTACTTTTTCGCCCGCTTTAAACAGCCCACGCCAATTAGCCATTGGCGCAGTACCATTCATTAAATAGGTCATTGCCGAAGCCGATAAATCAGCTAAATCGGTTGGACTCATTCGCATCTGGTTCCACATTTCACGTCGTTGAAGTGCATTAGCAACGCCGCTTGTTGCTATGTCATCAAAAAACTCAGGTACAGTGGGCTGATTAAAGTTAAACACATCCCCCTGAATTTTTAATTTACGGAATAACTCCATAGGATCATCATCAGTCCAATCAGACAATAGGATGACATGCTCATTGTCAGCACTAATAATATCCTTTTCTCTTGGCTCAATAATTAACGCCCCATACATACCGGTCATTTCTTGAAAGCCACTGTGTGAGTGATACCAATAAGTACCGCTTTGTTGTAACTTAAATTTATAAACAAACGTTTCGCCAGGCATAATGCCTTTAAAGCTAATGCCCGGTACACCATCCATTTGATACGGAAGAATGATCCCATGCCAATGAATTGAACTCGGCACTGATAATTTATTAGTTACCCTGATAGTAACGTCATCACCTTCTCTGAGGCGCAAGGTAGGAGCTGGTATTGAGCCATTGATTGTTGTAGCCATTCTTACAACACCTGTGAAGTTTACGGGTGACTCATCTATCACTAAATCTATTACTTCTCCACTTAGTTCGGGCGCAGTACCTGTTGAAGTTCCAGCAATCAAAGATGAAGCTGCATGAAGAACACTTGGAAAAGCAGCTAATACACCGCCAGCAATTACACCTTGTACAAAGCGTCTACGTGGCGTAGAAACTTGATGTAATGGATTTTTAATTCTCATTTTGTACTCCGTTATTTAACCAATAAATTAATGTGACCAATGAATGTGCTTAATCTTCCATTCACCATTTTGTTTTTCCAGCACCATCGTTTCCATGCCTTGATAATCGCGTTCAACACCTTTATGAGTACCTGTAGTTTGACTACGCGACGCAGAGATAGCGGTATTTCCAAGTATCGTCACTTGATGTTCAAGTGTGTCGCTCTTCATCGCTGCTAAATACTTCATATCCGACAACATATGATGATGAGCATATTCATCAGCGCTCCTTTCAACGCGGCCTCCCTCGAAAATGGTGACATCATCCGCTAACTGCGCTCTAGCCTGTTTTTGATTGCCAGTTTCAAGTGCTTGATGAAATGCCAAAACAACTTTTGCGGCAGGGGTATCTATACCTTTAAACAAACCTTTGTCTTTGTTCTTATCACCATGAGCGTTTGCTGCGAAACTAAACGTCATTAATAAAACAAGTAATATATTTATTGTTTTCATTTTCATTCTCTCTTTTAGGTTTTAATTTGCAGGGCCAACAACACTAGTAAGCCCAGCCGTTACAGATAAAATGGCAAAAGCTACTACCATTTCTATCGAGATAGATTTAGATAAAGCCTCTCTGCCTTGACTATTTTTAAGTTGTGGAACGAGTATTAGTTTATGTTTAGCAGCAAGTGCCAAAATAGACACTACAAGGGCCAATTTAAACAACAGTGTTTGTCCGTAACTTGAGCTTATTAGTGCATCAAGACTTCCGACCAATTGAATCACGAGCCAGAGGCCTGCTACCAACAATAGGCTCACTGTAAAACTTGCTTGTTTGCCAAAGCTTTCCATCAGCAAATGAAGTTCTGCATAACTTAGCTGATGGCAAGCCTGTTTTAGTGGCAATAACGCCCCAAACCACCATGCCATAACGAGCACATGCAAAATAAGCAAGCCTTTTTCAATTGTGCCTAACTCAGAAATATGACCCAGTAACGTGAATGAGTATGCAAGGATTAATAAACTCAACATTAAAGCGCTTTGTTTTAAGTACGAGTTCACAGCGAGTTTGAACCTTAAAGCTAAAGCGATTATTGCGGTAACTAGCCCAAGCGCTCGAAGCAAAGCTCCAGTGCCGACAGAGGAGTCCCACATAATAGCCAACATATCAGCGTCTATCGCCCCCTGAATTCCCTCTTCTGCCATTGCACCAGTACTGGCAAAGAACCAAGTAATATTAGCGATCAAAGCCATAACTATATAAGTTCTTGTCCACGTTAAATTCGCTATTACAGCATTAGTATGAGATTCATTATTCTCAAATATTTGCCTGAAAAATGTATAACCAGCAATACAGGCAAAGCCGACGTAAAATACAATTTTAGACAGTACAATGACTGTATTCCAGATATACATTTCCATATCAATCACACCGCCTATTTTAGTGAACCATAAAGCCGAAGCTATGTTTCATTTTATGACCATCGTTACCTAAGAAGGTTACATCCACAGCATAGTTTGCAGGAGCTAATTTAGGTAGTTTCCATGTAAATTTGCTAGTAGCGACTTTAGAAGGCTCGAATCCAAATTTAAATTCTTCGCCTTGTTTATTGGCCAATGAAACTTTTACAACCCGTACCTCTTTGGTGAACACCAAAGTTAACTCTTCTGGAGGATTCATTAGCATTGCATTATCAGCAGGCACACTTTTTTCAAGATGCACATGCGCAAATACCGCACTACTAAAAACGACACTGATTACGGTTAAAAATTTAATTAATGTTTTCATATATACCTCTATTTATTTAATGGATTAACGACTAAATTTATCTTTGAAAATTTTATTACTTGGAATCCCAGCATCTGTAATTATTTTTTCCACTTCACTCATCATTGCTTCTGGACCGCACAAGTAAAACTCAGCCAAAAGCAGTTCTGATTTTTGGTTCATATACGGCAGAAGTACTTTTTGAACATAGCCTGAGTGCCCTTGCCATTCTTCTGAAGGATTAGAAAGAGTAGGAATATAAGAGAAGTTTTTATGCTTCTCACTCAGTGACTTCAATTCATTATGGTATAGCAAGTCATCTTCAGTTCGCGCACCATAGATAAGAGTCAAACCACTTTTATCTTTATGCTTTTTCAACTGTTCAAAAATAATAGACCTCAGTGGTGCAAGTCCTGAACCCGCACCAATAAACACGCGACTAACTTTTTTATTTGAAGTGGCATAAAAATCAGAAAAAGGGCCTTTTGCAGTTATCGTTTCACCTACTTGGAGTGAACCTAAATAACTTGAACCTATTCCTGCTTTAAAACCATTCTTTGCGGTCTGCCAACGGATATTAAACATTAACTCATCAGACTCCTCGTCAAAGTTAACTAATGAGTAGTGGCGAGTTACACCGTTATGAGAAAATTTTCCATGATAGTAGCTATCCCAGTATTTTTCATAGCACTCTGGCATATCATCTGGACGTAAGCTATTCATCCCTGCTGGCACATCAAATTGCATATATGCACCAGCTTTAAATGCCAACTGTTTGCCTGATTTCAGCTTAAATTTCACTTCCTTGATAAAAGGAGTAATGAAATTAGTCGCAACCACAACTAGCTCATGATTTTCAATATTGCGATCAGTATTAACTTCAATCGAACTAATTTCAGAGAACCTATGCTGACATCCAAGCCGATAACCTTCCTTAAGTTGCTCCTGAGATAAATGTTCCTGTTCAGATAGTGTGATAGGTAATTTAGTTGAACTTAAGAACACGCATTTGCCACAAGTACCGCCACCACCGCAACCTGAAGGAAGGTATACATGTGAACTAGCTAGCCCTTCTAGTACAGTTGAGCGACCAACTGCTGAGATGTCAGTAATAGTATTTTCATTGGAAAACGTCACTGCCACTTTTTGCCTGTTAGTGCCCCAACCTAGCTTCAGTAAACCACTTCGATACTGTTGTATCAGCCAAGTAACACCAGTAATTGAAAGGAATAGCGTTGCAAAAGCAAATGCAATGATCAACCAATGGTTAAATCCTCCAGAATTGCCATAGTCCATAAAGTGAAGCTTCATCATCAGATCTTTCAATCTGAAATCATCATTGGCATGGCGAAGTACTTGACCTGTAATACTATCTAAATAAATAGTTGTATTGTTCTCATCCTCAACGGCAACTTGCCACATAGGATTTTGCTGCCTTACGTGATCAGAAAACGGAGGTTGAGATAACACTGGAGTAGTTAACTTACCCTGTCCTGAGTAGGAGTTTTTTGCCAAAGTTAGTACTTGTTCTTCAGACAAATTAAATGGCTTTCCTGTTACAGCATCAAATAGCTTTGAGTGGCGTTCTTGATAGCTATGCTGCCCCTTATCGAACACAAAATGATAGTAAGGCTGATGTAAAACCCATATAAGGTTTACTTCCTGCGGAGCATTACTAGTAATGTCTTTAATAGGGAATAGGTCAAAGCCTGTAATGCTACCTTCATGATGAGAATGAACTCTAAGTTCATTACCACTGGCTTTACTGTGATCCATCAAATTGAAGTAAAGGCCCGTTCCCAACCAAATAAGCAGTTGTAAACCAACAAATAAAGAAAGCCACTTGTGTATCGTTGTATTTAACTTAAATAGTCGCATCAAATGACTCCCTTTTTATTTGGGGAAAGCACTCGGTAATAAGTCAATACTGCGCCAGTAATTGCTCCCATTAGACCTAGAGTTGCGACCAAGAACAAAAACCAGTTAGATACGTTTTCTCCATCATAGTAATCCATAATGTGGAACCGCCACATCCAATCAAACAATCGCCAGTAATCATGACGCTTGGCAACAAGTGATCCTGTTTGTTGACTTATATAAAATGTCGGTGTGGAGAATTGCTCAAACGTCACTCTCCAAACAGGTAAATGCCTTGGGGACAACTCAGCAGGCAAGTTTGTCGCTGACTTAATCAACCTTACGCTGTCGATTTGATGATTCAGCGCATAATGGTATTGTGCGATTTCTTTAGCCTTGATTTCATCTACAAGGGCCTGAACAGCTCCAGTTTTAGCATCTATTGCTACTTTTCCATTTTCTCCATTAATAAAAGAATACAAAGGACGGCCCATACTTTGAGTAAGTGTAACTTGGCTAGCTTTAGGATAATCCGCAGCTAGCTTTACAATGGAGTAATCCATACTTGCTAAATCTATTTTGGCTTCCTCACTCTTAGCCAAGGTTTCGCCGTGTATATAGTGAATATCCATAGTCACCATATACACGCCTGTAATAGACCAGAAGAGGAATTGTATTCCGACAAATGCCATTAGCCATTTGTGATATTTTCTAGCCGTGCTAAGCATTACTTTTTAGCTCCGCCTTAGAAAGCTCCTTGTTAAAGGCGTTTAATTCTGGCTTTTTAACGATTGAGTAAATTACTGGGAGCACAATAAGAGTGAGTAGCACAGCACTTGTCATTCCGCCTACCATAGGTGCAGCAATACGACTCATAATCTCCGAACCTGTTCCTGTACCATATAAAATGGGCATCAAGCCGATAATGATTGTTGCAACTGTCATCATTACTGGACGAACTCGTAAGCCTGCACCGTGCAATAATGCATCTTGATATGCATCATCAGAGATAGGTTCAGCTCGCTCTTCAGCTTTTTCCTTAAGCTCAGCAAGTGCCTGATTGAGATAGACCAACATTATCACACCAATCTCAACCGCTACCCCAGCTAGAGCAATAAAGCCCACGCCAACAGCCACAGAGAAGTTAAACCCTTCCAGATACATCAACCATAAGCCACCAATCATCGCCATCGGCAAGGTAACGATAATGATAGCCACCTCACTAAACGCTCTGAAGTTTAAGTAAAGTAGAATAACAATAATGGCGAGTGTTAAAGGCAATACATAGGTGAGCTTTTCTTTCGCTCTTTCCATATATTCGTATTGCCCAGCCCAAGTAATTGAATAACCTGCTGGTAGTTTTAGATTATTAGCCAAGTGTATTTTTGCACTTTCAACATAAGTACCTACGTCAACACCGTCTATATCGATAAACGTCCAGCCATTTAAACGAGCATTTTCACTCTTAATCCCCGGCGGACCGTTCTCAACTCGAATATCTGCGACATCACCTAGTGCAATGCGTTGACCACTTGGTGTTACAACAGGTAATCGTGATAGCTGCTCAGGAGAGTCTCGATAGTCTTGCGGATAGCGTAAGTTAACAGGGTAACGCTCTTGACCTTCTACCGTTTGGGTAACGTTCATACCACCAATAGCTGTAGAAACCACTTGTTGAACATCTTCGATGTTTAACCCAAAGCGACTTGCCTTATCGCGTGAAATATCAACCTTGATATATCGTCCACCTGCAACTCGCTCTGAGTAAACTGATGCTGTGCCTGTAACTTCGGGTAAAATTTGCTCTATTTGTTGGCCGATTTCCTGAATCACATCAAGCTCTGGTCCGGCGACTTTAATACCCACAGGCGTTTTTATGCCTGTTGCTAACATGTCGATTCGGGTCTTGATTGGCATAACCCAAGCATTCGTTAAGCCCGGAAACTTAACCAATTTATCAAACTCAGCTTTTAACGATTCAGTAGTCACACCCTCTCGCCACTGCTCTTGTGGCTTCAATTGAATAAAGGTTTCAATCATGGTTAAAGGTGCAGGATCGGTTGCAGTTTCAGCTCTTCCTACTTTACCAAATACAGTTTCAACTTCTGGCACAGTGCGAATAAGCTTGTCTGTTTGCTGCAATAACTCCCTTGCTTTACCAATTGAAATACCGGGATAGGTAGTAGGCATATACATGAGATCGCCTTCATCCAATGGCGGAATGAATTCACTACCAATTTTATCGACAGGCCAAAAGCCAACGATAGTCACTAATATTGCTGCTACTATTGTCGATTTTGGAAACTTCATGACTTGCTTTAAAACAGGCATGTAGATAGCAATCAATAATCGGTTTAACGGGTTTTTCTTTTCAGAAACAACTTTGCCTCGAATAAAGTAGCCCATCAAAACAGGCACCAATGTGATCGCCAAACCTGCTGATGCCGCCATTGCATAGGTTTTTGTATAGGCGAGCGGAGAGAACATTCTTCCTTCTTGCGCTTCCAAGATAAATACAGGTAAGAATGAGACTGTAATGATCAGTAAGCTAAAAAATAGTGCAGGGCCTACTTCACTCGCAGCCTTAGCAACAATTTGCCAGCGATTTTCATCTGTTAGTGGTGTTTTCTCCATATGCTTGTGCATATTTTCAATCATCACTATTGCACCATCAGTCATCGCACCAATCGCAATAGCGATACCGCCTAAAGACATAATGTTGGCATTGATGCCTTGCATATACATGATAATGAACGACACCAAGATACCTAATGGCAGAGTAACAACTGCCACAATAGATGAGCGAAGATGAAATAGGAAAGCCACACAGACAATAGCAACGACTGCAAGCTCCTCTAGCAACTTGCTCCAAAGATTATCAACAGCACGATCTATTAACTTCGATCTGTCATAAACAGGGACAATCTCCACCCCCTCTGGTAGAGAAGATTTAAGCGATTCAAGTTTTTCTTTTACCCCGTTTATGGTTTGTTGAGCGTTTTCACCAAAGCGCATAACGACAACACCACCAACAACTTCGCCTTCACCATTAAGCTCTGCGATACCACGGCGCATTTGAGGCCCTAAATTAACGGTAGCAACATCACCAATACGCAATGGCGTGCCTTGTTCGTTAATACCAAGTGGGATTTTCTCTATATCACTAACTGATTGAATATACCCCGTTGCGGTAACCATATATTCAGCTTCAGCCATTTCCACAACGGATGCGCCAGTTTCTTTGTTCCCTTTTTGTAAGGCTATTTGTATTAAACTTAGAGGAATATCGTAAGCTCTCAATTTATCAGGATCTACTTGCACTTGATACTGCTTAACCATACCACCAACGGCGGCAACTTCGGACACGCCCGGAACAGTTTGTAGTTCATACTTTAAGAACCAGTCTTGAATGCTTCTTAATTGGCTTAGATCATGGTTTCCAGACTTATCTGTTAAAGCGTAAATGTATACCCAACCCACACCTGTTGCATCAGGTCCTAATTGAGGTTTTGCCGAATCAGGCAGGCTTGATGCTACTTGGCTTAAGTATTCAAGTACTCTGCTTCTAGCCCAATACAAATCAGTATCGTCATCAAAAATAATGTAGACGTAGGAATCACCAAAAAATGAGTAACCACGAACAGTTTGCGCCCCCGGCACTGATAACATCGCTGTAGTAAGAGGAAATGTCACTTGATCCTGCACTACTTGTGGTGCCTGTCCCGGATAGCTCGTCTTAATTATCACCTGCACATCAGAAAGATCGGGGAGTGCATCTACTGGTGTTTTTTGTAATGAATACAAACCACCAAACGCGATAATTAAGGTAATCAACAAAACAAAGAAACGATTGCCGATAGACCATCTAATAATTGATTCAATCATTATTTTTCTCCCACTTAATGATTAGAATGATCAACAGCAGCTTTATTTTCCTTGCCGTGTTGTTCATCTGATTCAAGAGAAATGTCAGTGATAACTAAGTCATCTCTAACCTCAAAAGTGAAAGTGACATTATCACCGACATTGAAATCAACCATTTCTATATTGTCCGCGACGATAAAATCCATCGTCGCAGCAGGTCTATCCCATTTCTCTATTGGGCCTCTGCTAATATTTAGAACACGCGTATCAACATTAATAGAATTAATTAGACCTGATACTGTTGCAAAAGATACTTCTTCACTCATATCACCAGGCTCACTCATGATATGAATTCCAGTAATTTCATATCCACCGTCTTCGGTTTTGCTCACTTCAAAGTGCAAAGATTGACCTGACTTTAATGAGTCAATATCGACTTTTTCAGCCACAGTAAAATCCATAACCATTTCAGGCCAATCCCAAGCTTCAGCAGGGCCATGTGAAATATTAACCATGCGGTGCCCTGCCATAACACTATTAACATCCCCTTGCATCCAAACAGAGTTAGGCACTTCATCATGAGTCATTCGTTTAAAGTCAGAGCTTTTACTTGATTCAGAATCAATCAAGAATTGGGCAGATGTCACCACAACGTCATCTTCATTTAAGCCGTCTAATATTTCGATGCTGTCGATATCAACCCGGCCAATAGTCACTTCAATAGATTTAAATTGCCCATCACCTAACGCAAGTACTACTCTGTCCTGTTTACCTGTTCTAATAACGGCTTCTTTAGGCACGAGGATGGTGCTATCAGCTTGATTAGCGTGAATAGAGACTTGTGCAAACATATTTGGTTTTAATTGATAGTCTGTGTTATCAAATTTCAATCTCACTCGGAGTGTGCGTGTTTTACTGTTCAATGTTGGATAAACATAATCAACGACACCAGCCCAGTCCTCACCGGGTAAATAATCCAGTGTCATTGATACAGGAAGTCCTTTTTTAATTAAGGCTGCGTCACGTTCAAACACTTCTGCTTCAACCCAAACTTGATCTAGCTGGCCAATGCTTAATAAGGTGTTTCCCGGCTTTACATAAAAACCTTCTCTAACCTTCAAACCATCGACAACACCTGCTTGTGGTGAATAAAAGGTAATTGTTTGCTGAACCTTTCGTGTCTTTTCTAGCTTTTGAACAAAGTCTGCTGAAAGCTGTAACGCTTTTAGGCGATCTTTGGCTGCTGAAATTAAAGAACTATTGTTGCGCTTTAACGCTATTAACAGCTCTTCCTGAGCATTAACTAACTGAGGAGAATATAGTGTATAAAGAGGCTGCCCTTTCTCTACAGGGTTACCTGCTGCTTTGATGTAAAGTTTATCAATCCAGCCATCAACCCGTGGGTGGATATGAATTAGCTTATCTTCATCATATTGAACATAACCTACCGTTGAGATTTCAGTATGCATATTTTTCAGTTCAACAGGTGCAGTGCGAACCCCAAGGTTATTCACTACATGAGGCGCAATTTTTACTGCTCCGGGGCCAAAGTCATCACCAGATGATCCTTCCTCATACACTGGAATTAAATCCATCCCCATAGGCGACTTACCGGGCTTGTCCCGGCGGTAATTAGAATCCATCGGTGCAACCCAATACAGAGGCTTTTTCTCTGCTGATGTTGCTTCATTACTATTACTGTTTGAGCCAGTACCTTGATATAAACTCAATGCTCCAGCACCAAGTGCTGCCCCAATGATGATGGCAATAATAGTTTTTGTATTCGTTGACATTATTTTTCTCCAAATTGCTGATTGGATAAGTGCTGATTAGTTTTGTGTGAAGTTTGCATCGACTTATGTTCAGCATTTGAGTTAGATTGAGAATGCGCAAATAAATAGTTGATACGAGCAACTGTTTTAAGTGCGTCAACATCAATTCTTAAAGCTGATATTCTGGCATTTAATTCTGCGATTCTTGCTCGAACAACTTCGGCAAAATCGCCATCATCATTTGTGTAGGCTGTCAATGACGCTTCTGCTTGGTCATGAGTTTGTTTAAGGAGTTGTTCTTGATAGATAGATTGTCTATCTGATAAGCGTTTAAGCTGTCTTAGTTCTTTTTCTAAAACACTGATCATTTGCTTTGTCAGTAATAGTTTCTCGGTTTTAATAGTCTCTGAATCTGCAATAGAAGCTGCAACTTGCTTATCTTGTCTGTTCTCGGTAAACAAGGGTAAATCAAACGTTACCCCAACAGAAAATAAATCAGCTCGGCTATCACCAGAGGGCATATTGTCGCGATAGGCATAACTAGCATTAACACCCCATTCCGGCTCATATTGCTGTTTGGCTAACTCAATTCCTTTTTCTGAAGCTTTGCGTTTTATATCAATTGCAAGTATGGCTGGGTGATTCGAAAGCTCCTGAGCCAATAGATTTCTTGAGTAATTAGATGCTTTTAGGACTGTTGGATTATTCAATTGAATCGAAGGCAATTCTTTTGAGACGCTAAACTCTAATGGTTGCGCGTCAAAGTTGAATGATTCATTCAAACGATCCGCATCGTAAATATGAAGCCACTCATTGAGACGAGCGATTGTCGTTTCTAGTTTCTGCTTTTGCGAAGTTAATCTGTCATCTAACTGCACGATTTCCAACTGAGCACGAATAACATCTTGCTGTCTAGTTTTACCAACAACGTTTGAATAGCTAGCTTTAGCCACTTCCGCCATCTGCTCAAAGAGAGACCAATCATCTTCAATCAATTTAATAGTTTGTTGGGCTAAGTAAGCATCTAACCAAAGTTGTGACACTTGGCTTTTCAACTTAGCTTTACGATCCTCTCGTAACAGTGGAAATTTCGTGGACTCAATTTGTAACTGGTCTTTCTTGATCTCTAGACTGTCGCCTCTCGGAAACATTTGAGAGACGCCAACCTTTAGCTGAGTCATTCCTTCCTGATCTAAATCCCAAGTATCTGTTGGTAAATTCATTATCCCTAGCGATACTTTCGGATCAGGCAAAGTACCTGAAGCAATACTTCTATTTTCAACTGCACTTTGTTTCAATCGGCTACCATGAAGCCAAGGATCATTTTGCTGAGCTAAGGTGATAGCTTGTTCAAGCGACACTACTTTCTCAGCTTGAGCTGAGAATACAGATAAGCCGAGTATTAATGCAGTTGAAAGTGAAGTAAGGTTTGAAGAGTTCAATTTCATTAGAATTGCTCCTCGTATGTCTTAACTTTTGCATAGACTTTGCTCGTTCCATCTTTAAATAGAATTAACACGTTGTATGGCATAAAGCGGTCATCGACTTCCATACCGGGAGAGCCAACTGGCATTGCTGGAACTGAAAGCCCAATCGCATTGGGATGTTCTTCTGATAAGAACTGCTGAATAAATTTAGCAGGTATATGACCTTCAAAGGCAAATCCATTTCTACTCACTGCCGTGTGGCATGAACGGTAATTAGGTTTGATACCATACTTAGTTTTGATGTTGCCGATGTTTCGGAAATCTTTGGAATGCGCAACGATCCCTTTGTCTTCAATATGAGTTATCCATTTTTTACAACACCCACAAGTAGGGGTTTTATAAACGATTAACTCCAAAGGTGTTACGTCGTTATTGTGTGCATGGTTATGTTCGTTGGCGTTTGCAAACGCAGGTGAAAGCAGCATTACTACTGCTATTTTTAAATACTTATTGATCATTTTTGCCCCCAGACATCGCTGGAAAATATCTATAGCGCTACGACGCTATATTGACTAACAGAAAAATTAATTACATGTGCGAGAAATTTGGACGCACTAATCCTGTATTAGGCAAAAATTGGTGGACGATAAAGGGAAGTGGAAATTGAATGAGGTTGTTTAGATTGCAGAGCAGCTACAGATTCACTGAATATTTGAATATCTGTCGAATCAATACTGGAATTTAGGACTGTCGTAGATGAGCAAGCATTTGCAGGACAAATACATTCAACGTCACAACAATCTTCTGATTGACCATTACTGCTTTTATTCATATCACCATGATCCATGTTCATGTTCATGTTCATGTGTGATTCGTGAGAACCTGATGACATTTCGCAAGGCATAGCAGAATACGCAAATGCTTGCCCTACAGAGGCAACCAGCATAAGCGTCATTACTAAGACTTTTGAAAATGCTTTAGACATAAAATTCTCTTACAAATATACATCTCTAATACTAATGCAAATTTTTGACTAAGTCAATTGATGCTGTATAAACATTTATGAATATTTGATTATCGTCAAATTTTTCAAAGAGGTAAGTGACAAATAATAATCTCATCAGACTTCTTATCTTCGCTATTCAATGGCTTTTATTTTGAGACTTAAGTTGCTCTCTCATTTCTAAAACTCGATCTGCCGAATAAGCTCCTGCTCTCATAACAACCAGTTCAACAAATGAAATATCAATTAACTTATGGTCAGCATCAATCACATAACAACTCCCACTATGTGTGTATATTTCTAACTTATCCTCATCAGCAGATTTGCTAACAATCTTTGAAGTCACGATTTGCTGAAATGGCCGAAACCTGAATGTTTCATCTTCAATAACCCCCCCTGATAAAAACTCGCCAAGAAATATTTTTTCAAATTCTTTATAGTCGTAAACAGATACTATGTAGGCATCCTTTAAATATATTCTATCCAACGTATTCCCTTACTAATAACTAGCCGGGAGCATATCTCGCAGCTCTAATAACTCATTAGGAGAATACATACACTCATGCATTAAATTAAACTCAAATGCATTTACATCAAACTCTTTAGATTCAGCATCTAAGATATAAAAGTCAACACCAAAGCACTTACTTTCTAGACCATTGATTTCCAAAACCTTTATCGTGAATAAAGCATCTCCTTCTTTACCATTTTCATTTTCGTCAGCAAATGTGCCGTAAAGCACCCGTTCAACTTTTTCCTCTGTATCAGATTGAATTGAGATAAGTTTTGCGTTGGTTAGTTTTACTCTAGGTCTCATGCTTGAACTCCTTTCATATCTTCTACAGAAAAAGGACGAAAAAAACTTAGATATTTAACCCCATCAACTTTAAGCAAATTGTTGTCAGCATCAAAATGTGACAGAACACTAGATTGATACAACGAAATGTATTTTTCATAATCGATTGTGTTAAAAAAGTTGGTATCAACGCGCCTCGCATAAAAAACAAGATCTTGCTGTTCGATACGAACAATGAACTTCTGATCGCCATCTAGATTTTTGACTCGTAGACATAAATCAGGTTTGTGCCAATCAGATACAAAGGAAGGAATCAATGGGAAGCCATATACCAAATAGCGCATACCTTCGATTTTGAAGGTTGTTGGATTGAACTGAGCCTTATTTACTTTGCCGCTACTGAATAATTCAAGTGTCAACACCAGCCAGTGCACATG
>NZ_BADW01000180.1:0-5231 GCF_000241165.1 Pseudoalteromonas sp. BSi20439 | reverse complement strand
ACTACACTCCCATAGACATATCCTAAAAATTGCACTACCATTTCTCTTTTAAAACAAAAACTTTTTGCTTATAAAACTAACTATTTGATAACTTTAACTATCAAGCTATAATTAGTTTAATAATCATGAGGTTGCGTCCTCCCCTTTGACATATAAAGATTAAACAATGGCAGCTTTTAAAAAACTTATTTTTATACAACTGATGGCTTGGTTGATTCTTGTAACCGCTGGCTGTTACTTTATAAGCCAAAATTTTGATAGCGCTATCGGTAATGCGCAAAAAAATGCACAAGCTACTGTTGAGCAATACATTAAAAACTTATCCGCAACTGACATTTCTGCTGATAACTTAAAAAGCACACTTGCAACCAGTGAAACATTTTCACGTTTTACTCTACGTGATTATCAAGGCGCAGAAGTGTTTTCAATTAGCAACACACCCAAGCTGCCTTTTATTGCTGAGCTTATTCAATCTAACTACAACTCAGTACGCCCTCAGTACGCCACTAATAATAATGCCGATATAAAAGTTGAATTTAAATTAAACATTGCTTACTTGGCTGATCAGTTTCAAACCGCATTTTTTATTGTATTTGCTATAAGCACCCTACTCGCGTTGATCCCCGTTATATTAATGAAGTCTATTGTTGAACACATTAATACCAATGTGTGCATGGGCGTTGCAGATGTTATTGACATATATATTAATCAAAACCAACTCAGTGATGATTTCGCAACTAAATTTGACTCTAGCCAATTAGAAAAATTAGGAAAAAATTTAATCCCTAGTTTTAATCGTTTATCGCACTTTTTAAAGAATAAAAACGACGATATTAAAACCGCCGCCCACACTATTAAGCGCGAAGCATATAAAGATGGCATTACTGATTTAGGTAATCGCAACATGTTTGTTGATTACTATGAAAAGCATATTGAAAACACTGAAGTGAGTACCTTTGGCTCATTGGCATTGGTGCGCTGTAGCGAGCTACAGTCAATTAATCAAAGCCGTGGCTATCAAAAAGGCGATGAATATATTAAAGCTGTTGCTGATATTATAAAAAGTATTAGCGGTACCTATACCAGCAGCCAGGTATTTCGAGTAAACAGCTCTGACTTCATAATTATACTGCCAAACACCCCACTAAAAGAAGCCGAGAGATTTGGTAAAAACCTACAATCTCGGTTTACGCAATACATGCAAAACCAAGAACTTAGCTCGGTAGCAAACACGGGGATTGTCGGTTATGAAAAAGCCAAACCACTAGGCGAACTGCTCTCTATTGTTGATAATGCAATGAGTATGGCGCAGTCAAAACAAGTTAATGCATGGCACGTACAACGCGATACTGATTTATCCAATAATGTAAGCGCAGGTTTTGGTAATCAAAACTGGCGCAAAGTGATTAATGAAGTTATTGAATCTCGAAGTGTGCATTTAGTAATGCAAAATATCATGCCTTTGGGCAAAAGCATTAAAGCCTATGCTGAAATTCAAGCCCGCTTTAAAACAGAAGAAAATCAAGCTTTGCCTACCGCTTCATTTTTAGCGATGGCTGAAAAGCTCGATATGGCCATTGAAATTGATAAGTTAATAATAGAATCGTCATTAGAAAGAATAAAATCGAGTAATTTATCTGAAAAATATTTTGGCTTAAATATTACTCCTTCAAGCGCGCACAGTGACCAATTTATGATTTGGTTAGAGCGTCGCTTACTTAAAGATACCCATATTGCTTCTAAGTTAATTTTTGAGGTGAGTGAATTTGGTCTGCAACAAAACATTAAAGCAAGCAAACGCTTTATTGACATGGTGCATCGCGTTGGTGCCAGAATTACTGTTGAACGCTTTGGTGTAGGACTCACCTCATTTAAGTTTTTCAGAGACTTAAAACCAGACTTTATTAAAATGGATGCAAGCTATACTCGAGGCTTAGAAGACGATAAAAATAACCAATACTTTATGCGGTTAATGGTCGACCTTGCACATAGAATAGGTGTCAGTGTTTTTGCTGAGGGTGTTGAAAGCCAAGAAGAAAAACACATTGTAGAGACGCTATGCCTTGATGGTGTTCAAGGTTACTACATTGAAAAGCCTAAAGACATTTAGTCCCCCTACTGCAATTAACGTAAAAAAGAGCATTTATGCTCTTTTTTACTTTTTAAAGTGTGCTTTTATGACTGTTCAGCCGTTAAAATGCTGACAGTTTTTTAATTGCAAACTCCCTTGAATTTAACCCTTTACAATTAGCCCATTATTTAACGTTGTTTATTTAACTGATAATCACTCAACGTGTTGTTAATCGCAGTAGAAAAAAGGATAATACACGGGATTTTATTAGCGTGAGGCACACATGACAGAATACGTCTTGTTATTAATTGGAACAGTGTTAGTTAACAACTTTGTATTAGTACAATTTTTAGGCCTTTGCCCGTTTATGGGTGTATCAGGAAAACTTGATACAGCCATAGGTATGTCTTTAGCAACTACTTTTGTGCTAACGCTTGCCTCTGTGACCAGTTATTTAGTAAACGAGTATATTTTATTACCACTAGATATCACCTACCTGAAAACAATGAGCTTTATTTTAGTTATTGCAGTGGTTGTTCAATTTACCGAAATGGTTGTTAGAAAAACCAGTCCAACGCTATATCGTTTATTGGGAATATTTTTACCCTTAATAACGACTAACTGTGCAGTACTCGGTGTTGCTTTATTAAATATCAAAGAAGATCACACCTTTTTACAATCTGCCGTTTATGGGTTTGGTGCCGCAGTGGGTTTTTCATTAGTTTTAGTTTTATTTGCGGCATTACGCGAACGCCTAGCCGCAGCAGATGTTCCCACTCCATTTAAAGGAGCTTCAATCGCAATGATCACGGCAGGTTTAATGTCAATGGCCTTTATGGGTTTTACTGGATTAGTGAAGTTTTAATATGACCTTGTTGTACGCTTTAATAGCGCTGGGTTTACTGGCGTTAATTTTCGGATTAATTTTAGGATTTGCAGCCGTACGTTTTCGAGTTGAAGGTAATCCTGTAGTAGAGCAAATCGATACCATTTTGCCACAAACACAATGTGGTCAATGTGGTTATCCTGGTTGTCGCCCTTATGCAGAAGCCATTGCCAATGGCGATGAAATAAACAAGTGCCCACCCGGTGGTGATGCGACAGTTAAAAAGTTAGCTGATTTGATGGGTGTTGAGGCTAAACCTCTAGCCGGCGGCGAACAAGCCGAGCCAGTTAAAACGGTGGCCTACATTCGCGAAGATGAATGTATTGGTTGTACCAAATGTATTCAAGCCTGCCCTGTTGATGCCATTGTTGGTGCAACCCGACAAATGCACACCGTTCTAATTGACGAATGTACAGGCTGTGACTTGTGCGTTGAACCTTGTCCGGTCGATTGTATTGACATGCTACCCGTTGCACCAACAAAACAAACTTGGAAATGGCAACTAGACGCTATTCCTGTTACCCAAATAGATTAGAGGTTTGAGTGGAAAAGTTACTTGAACAAATAAAAAAAGGCACCGTTTGGGCATTTCCTGGCGGCGTACATCCTCCGCAGCAAAAGTCATTATCTAATAATGCGCCTATTGCGCGCCTTCCTTTGCCTGAAAAACTCGTTCTACCTTTAAAGCAGCATATTGGCGCTAGCGGCAAGTTAATTGTAGAAAAAAGCCAGCACGTATTAAAAGGTCAACCATTAACTAAGCCTTCTGCTAACTGGTCGGTACCTGTGCATGCACCTACATCAGGCACTATTATTGATATTACGCCTATGCCATCAGCACACCCTTCTGCTTTGCCTGAATTAAGCATTATTATTGAACCCGATGGCAAAGATACTTGGTGTGAACTATCGCCTTTAGCAAACCCAGCCAATGCATCACACGATGAACTAGTTGATGTTATTCATAATGCGGGGATCTCTGGCATGGGAGGCGCAGGTTTTCCAACCTACGTTAAAGCAGATATTAAGCAGCCGATTGAGTTTTTAATCGTGAACGCGGTTGAGTGTGAACCTTACATCACGGCTGACGATACTTTAATGCGTGAACATGCCGCTGAAATAATCAAAGGTATTGAGCTCATGCAACAGCTGCTCAACCCTACCCTGTGTATTATTGGTATTGAAGATAATAAGCCCGAGGCTATCACAGCCATGACAGAAGCGGCGAAGCATAACGAGCATATTTTAATACAAACCGTGCCTACTGTTTATCCCTCTGGCGGTGAAAAACAGCTGATCAAACTACTCACTAACCGTGAAGTTCCTAATGGTGGCATTCCTGCTGATATCGGCATTTTAGTACATAACACCGGCACTTTATTTGCTATACAGCAAGCTGTATACGAAGGTAAACCGTTAATTGAACGTGTAGTTACCGTTACCGGCAATACCATACATAAGCCCGGTAATGTATGGGCTCTATTAGGTACTGAGATAAAACACTTACTGGATTGCCAAGGGTTTTCACCCGTACCACAACAGCGCGTCGTTATGGGCGGCCCTATGATGGGCTTTACCTTACCCACGGTTCGTATTGGCGTTGTTAAAACAACAAACTGTATACTTGCTCCAGATCATAAAGAATTAGCAGAGCCAGGCCCAGAAAAAGCCTGTATTCGCTGTAGTGCCTGTGCAGATGCCTGCCCCGCGTCATTACTACCTCAGCAGTTACAATGGTTTGCTAAATCAAAAGAATACGACAAACTCCAAGAACATAACTTATTTGATTGTATTGAATGTGGCGCGTGTGCCTATGTTTGCCCAAGTGAAATACCACTCGTTCAGTACTACCGCGTTGCAAAAGTTGAGATTAAAGAGCAAATTGCCGAGAAGATAAAATCTGATCGCGCTAAAGAACGCTTTGATGCACGTAAAGCGCGTTTAGAGCAAGAACAAGCTGAGCGAAAAAATCGCCACAAACGTAAACCTGCAGCTAAATCTACCGAAGAACAGCAAAAAGTAGCCGATGCCCTTGCCCGCGTTAAAGATAAAACCAGCGATGGTGACAATAAATCAGCTGTAGCAGCTGCAATTGCGCGTGCTAAAGCTAAAAAGCAAGGTGATGAACTCGAGCCAGATAACAGTGAAGTTGCAAAAGAGCGCGCAGCACGTAAAGAGCAAGCTCGCCTTTATAAAGAGCAAAAAGCACAAAATAATGGTGATGACGAAGCTGTAGATGACAAAAAGTCAGCAGTTGCAGCCGCTATTGCCCGT
>NZ_BADW01000181.1:0-1748 GCF_000241165.1 Pseudoalteromonas sp. BSi20439 | reverse complement strand
TGTTAACACCAAGCGACTTTGTCGTATCTTAATTACCAAGCAATTCTGTCGTAATTGCTAATTACCAAGGGAAACTGTCGGTCTCTTTTTTACATGTTTGTTAGTGTTCTTGTTTTTGAATACTAGAAGGCATGTTGAGGATGATTGTGATGGATTCTAAAGCTCAACTAACCGTTGATATAATTGCCAAAGTGGTTGAAGGCAGAATAACAATTGCCAATGCTGCTAAGTTACTCAGTAAGTCTAGACGTTCAATAGAACGCTATGTGAAGAGATATCAGAAAGTCGGTATTCAGTTTGTTGTGCATGGTAACAGTGGCAAAGCCCCACCCAACAAAACGCCGGTATCAATAAAAAAAGCGGTTCAAAAATTGATTCAGGAAAAATATTACGATTTGAATCTGTTGCACTTGGCTGAACAATTAGCTACGAATGAGAACATTGTTATTAAGCGTGAAACCCTTCGCGGTTGGGCACATGATATTCATCACGTTAAACGAGCCAAACGAAGACGTAGCAATGTTCGAAAACGCAGAGAGCGTATGGCAGCGCCGGGCTTAATGATGCAGATGGATGGTAGTCCCCATCGTTGGTTTGGCGATAAGAAGCATTGTTTGATTGCGATGATTGATGATGCCACCAGTGAAGTACATGCAGAGTTCTTCCCATCTGAAACCACCGCTGGTTGTATGAAAGTCATGCGAGATTGCATCGAAACTAAGGGCGTGTTTAAAACGCTGTACGTGGATAGAGCGGGTATCTTCGGCGGCCCTAAGCGTTGCAACTTCTCACAAATGCAGCGTGCATGTGAAGAATTGGGTATTGAGATTATCTTCGCCAATTCGCCTCAAGGTAAAGGCCGTGTTGAACGTGCCTTTGATACATTTCAAGACCGCCTTGTACCTGAGCTAAGGCTTAACAATATTAAAGATATAGCCAGTGCTAATGCATACCTGAAACATGTATTCATCCCACAATTCTGGCAGTCTAGAATTCAAGTGAAATCAAAGCAAGCGCCTGAATTTACACCATTATCGAAACACACCAACCTTGATGATATCTGCGTCATTAAAGACCATCGTAAGATCCGCAATGACCACACCTTCAGCTACGGTAACAAGTTCTATTTGATTGATTCACCGCTAAAACATTCCATAGCTAATCAGAAAATTGAGATCCGAAACACCAGCAAGAAAGGCTTCACCGCACACTTCGCAGGGCGGCAACTCAAGGTATCTGAAGTAAATGAGCCAAGTAAGCTTGAATCAGAAGACTTAGCAGTACAAAAGAAACTAGAGGTGTTGGCATTAATCGAAAAGCTTGGAAGTATCAGTGCAGCTTCACGACAAAGTGGCGTCTCACGAGACACTATTCACCGACACTTAAGACTGGTTAAGCAAGGCGGTCCTGATGCCTTAAAACGCCAAGAAACTCCCGATATAAGACATAAAAACTGTGTAGATAAAGCCATCGAAGATGCAGTCGTAAAATTCTCCGTTGAGCATCCCCACCTTGGTCAACAGAAAGTGGCCATCAAGCTGACTGAAGCCCTCGGTATTGATATTAGCGCAGGCGGTGTGCGTAGCATGTGGTTAAGAAACAATTTGAATACCACTGCACTGAGAGTTGCAAGGTCGCAAGCGTTGTAAGAATAGGCATAAATCATAGCCAGTTTAACAACTGGCTGATATGCTATTTACGACAAAGTCGCTCGGTAATTAGACCGACACAATCCCTTGGTAATCACA
>NZ_BADW01000182.1:0-4007 GCF_000241165.1 Pseudoalteromonas sp. BSi20439 | reverse complement strand
TCGACACCGTAATGCTCTCGGCAAGCATCAATAAAATCCACTATTACTTCTGTTTGCGGTCGAGCTCCGCTTGGGCGAAAAAAGCGGCAGCTTGCCTCAGGATATCATTCGTTCGCTTGAGCTCTTTATTCTCGCGCTCTAAGGCGGCAAGTCGTTCTTCAGTTGATTGAGTGTTAGAAGATGGTTTAGACGGTTGAGCTTGAGACTTCTTGACCCATGCTCTAAGTGTTTCTGGTGTACATCCCAGTTTATCTGAAATCGATACTAGCGCAGCCCAAAGAGAGGGGTATTCATGCTGTTGTGTGGTAACAAGCCTAATTGCACGTTCACGAAATTCTGATGTATAGCGATTTGATTTTTTCATAGTTCCAGTTTCTCAAGTTATTGAGTCTCTGGCAAACACGGGGCGATTCAGTTGGAATTCAACTCCTACGCTAGAGCTTGATACTGACGACTTATTTTTCTTTAACACGCCATTACATTCAAGTAAAACTCCTGCTCTTCGTTTATTTAAACGCCGAGCTAATTATCAAACACAATGGCATAAATTTGAAATTAAAGCCGAAGATCTAGAAAAAGAAGGCGTCTTATACGGCGACGTTGTCGAACCAGTAATATTTGATATTAAGGCTGCGACTAAACTTACGTCTATTTACCGCCCTTCTATTGAGAACCTATCAAAAAGAATTTTTGTTTTTCCCAAAGTAAATAGTATTGGAGAAGTAAAGATTCAATTATTAACAGCATCACGTTTCAAGACCACTATAGATAGGATATTGACTGAGCTTGGGTGTGATATCGTATTTAATTCGCAAAAGATCAGAAAATCAGGGCTTAACTACATTTACCGAAAAGTTGCCAAAGAATTTAAGTGGTATCAAAAAGCTGGCAAGCACTCTTATGAAACGTTCTTGCGTCATTATTTAATGCAAGATAACAAAGATGTTGCAATGACAATCAACAGAGCGACAAAAACAATGGCAGACTATTTTGTTCGCGATGTTACCGACAAAGTAATCATTTTGCAGACTCCACCAGAAGACGGTAAAAAAGTCCCGAATGGCACATGCATTAACTCAAAAGATAAATCCGCAGTAGTGGCATTCGAATCACAAAACAGGAAATTATTAGACCAGCGAGATACAAACGAGCATGCATGTGCCGACTTTAACGCATGCTTGTGGTGTCCGTTCTATCGCTGTGTTGCTGACGCATTGCATGTTTGGAAACTTTTGTCATACCGGGATTTTGTTGTTGCTGATATGGAAAACTCAGCCGCAACATTTGACTCTATAACAGAGCAACTGGAAAACATAGAGCAGTTGAAAAATAGGGTTAACGAAATATTAGCTGATATTGCCAAGCTTAATGCTCAAGCTGTGACTGATGGAAAAGAACTATTGAGAACAGAGGGTATTCATCCTCATTGGAAAAACACAGGTTTGCTATGACCAAAGAGATAACTAAAACAAAACTACTTGATATCGCTGTTGTAAAAACACATACAGGTCAAATCACTATAAAACCTTTGGTTCAGGTGTTAGAAGATTTTAAAGTTGATGATACTAGCGCTTTTAATTCGATTGCTTTGTGGGAAAACAGAGCATTGAATATTGCTAAACATGGCACTATTCACTTTGGCGATGACACTTGGATAAGCTATGAAGAAACGCAAAGAAATGTGAATTTTAAAGGTGTTGATGAATTAGCATATCAAATTCGAATTTATTCACTAATTAAACTCACACATGGTGATGTTGTAGGCGGTAAACCTCTAAAAATCTCTACACTTCAAAATGATGTAACGTATCTAAATTTATTTGCAGCCTTCTTAAGACAAAGAGGTTATCACTCATTTCATGAGTTGGAGTTCAAATCTGACTTAGTTATTAGGAATCTCATAAAAGACTATTTATATGAAGTCAGGAAAATAGCTATTTACAGACAATCACACTCATTTACTAAACTATTTGACGTGCAGCGCAGCTTTCGTCTTTTTGGCCCTAAGGTGTGTAGTGTTTTTATTGATGTACTTAACCAACTAAACGAGTTACACCATCCGAGACCAGTCACTTATTCGCACCCTGTCATTCCTACTAAAGTAATGAAAAAAATTCTGAAGTTTGCAGAAAAAATAGTTGAAAACTCTAAGGATAAGATAGAACGATGGCTAGAATTAAATGCACGCTTAATAGATAGTTTAAATGAAGGCTCCGTTGAACCACCGCCCAAAATTAGTACAGGTGAGCTAATAGCAAAACATGTAAGAAACTTACCCGATGAAGTGGAATTCATTCAATTATCCGAAGAATTAGAAGATTTAAAATTAGCCACATACATTAATATCTTGGCCTATACAGGCATGAGATATAACGAAGTACTTACATGCAAGGTTGGCTGTGCCAATTACAAAGATGATATTTATTACATTACGGCAATCATGACCAAAACCGACAACAGTAAGGTTGAGATGGAATGGTTTTCAAACGCTGAAGTACATGAGTGTGTTGGTATTTACGAAAAATATGTGTTCGGTATGCAAGAAAGGGCAAAAGCTGTACTTTCTTCATGCAGAGCCAATATAACAAGTAGTCAAGCACACAACTTGAAAGAAGGGTTAGAAAGAAACCGTCTTTTCGGGGTTTCACATAGTAGCTGTAGTGTTAGTTTTAGCGATGCTGGGCGATTCACAAAATTTGAGGTTAAAAACAGTGAAAACATTGAGCTTTTTGACTTAACTCTAGACGATGATGATATAGCAGAGCTTGAACGCCTTGAATCTAACTACAAAGAAGTTAGAGGAGAGAATAGAGGTGTCCCATACGAAGAAGGCGATACGTTTAGATTAACCGCTCACATGTTTCGACATACGTTGGCCTACTTTGTCATTGCCAATAAATTAGGTGAGCTTGATGATATTAGATATCAATTTAAACATTTAACCAGCCTAATGACGTTTGTTTATACTCGAAGAGCATTTTTGGCCTCAACAACTTTAATTAAAACTACTGAAGAGTTTAATGAGATTTTAATTGACCGTGTTGCAGAAGAGTTAATAGATGAAGCCGAGTCACAATCACTTAAAGGTGGTGCTGGTGAGCAAATTAATAAAACATCTAAAGATCTGATAATAGGTATTACTGATAGTCAAAGTAAAGATTCGACTGTGATTAAGCAGATCCATTTCAGTTCAATTGAAGAACTGAAAAAATTTCTCGTCAAAAATATTAAAAACATACGTGGCTTGCCTACGGGGTACTGCACTGCGGGAGAAGCTTGCAAGATAAAAGGAGCAGGAATCCCTAGTGGCTGTGTGTATTGTGGTAGTAAAATCATTACCAAACGCCACAAGGTCAATTGGCAAGTGATAAAAAAAGATGCGACCCAGAAACTAGAGGCATATGCAGCATCAACCACAGAAGAGCAAGAAGATTACGAGCTATTTGCTATTCACTGGAAAAATAATATAGCAGCAGCTGACTATGTATTAGATGAAGGCAAAGCGCATACAAACCAAGGAGAACAAGCATGAGTAGCGCATATGATGATATAAAACGTGCTTTTGAAGAGATGAAATCTGATGGCAGCAAGATAACCAAAAATGCAGTAGCAACGAGAGCTAAAAGAAATATTGCGAATCTATCTAAAGAAGAAGAAAAATGGGTAAAGTTACGAGAAAGTATTGAAAAAGCTCAATTAACTTGGGAAGAAAAAAATAAAGATAATTTAATAAAACAACTCAGAACAAAGGTAGCCGAACTAAAAAGCAAGCTTGCTAAAGAAAAGCAAAAAAATAATATCGGCACTAAGGAAATCGATAATAAAGATACAAAGTTATTAGTGTTGTTGAGTGAAATGTACGCAGAAATAGATAAGCTCAAACTGATTAATGCCGATTTACAAAATCAACTTCAGCATTCAGGGCAACATACAGAAATAAGAGTGGATACGTCTACTGGTGAAATTATTGAATTAGTTTCAACGAAACAATAGATTAGATGTAGTAG
>NZ_BADW01000183.1:0-9355 GCF_000241165.1 Pseudoalteromonas sp. BSi20439 | reverse complement strand
CCTCGCCGTTATTTGTAAATAACGATGACACTCTCTTATTTCTAACTGAGCTAATTACCCATATAGAACTTAGATACGACACATTAGAATGTGGTGGGTGATACTGGACTTGAACCAGTGACCCTCGCCTTGTAAGGGCGATGCTCTCCCAACTGAGCTAATCACCCGCATCTAAACAACACCACATTGCTGCGTTGTTGTGGGGCGCTATTATAGATAGACTTGTAAATGTGTCAACACTTGAATGATAAAAATGTACTGAATGAAGCTTTTATAATCAATGCAATGCAAATAGTGTTCACTTTATCAACAAGGTAACATAAAACGAACAATAAGCAGCTTTGGCTAGGGGTTAAAATAACTATATTTATATTCACTAGAGCGAGTTCTGTTGCTTTTTAAGGATGAAAATTAATTCAATTTAGTGGTAATTGATTTGCCGAGTCAGGGTTGCAACCAAGAAATCAAAGTAAAGCTTTCTAGTTCAGATCATCCTGCCTATGTTATTCAATTGTTTAAACCACTCAAATTAGCAAGTTGTTTATCGCTTAGCATAGTTAAGCTTTACAATTAGCATTTAATAAAATCCAGCTAGGCTATGATGGAAGTAGGCCCGTTTTAGGAGAAAAGCAGTGATAACTCAATTTGCATATAAATGTATACCTTTTGAGTCCGATGTGAATAGGTGCTTTTAGTATTATAGGGTCGTTATGCTCAACTCAAACTTAAATGTGGCACACTTAACGAAGCTCATTGTTACTAAGTAGTATGAAAATCTACTTTTTAGCATGTATGATAGCCAGTTTGTTGAAAATTAAACCATTTAAATAATGTCGCACAAAAAACTGTTGACTTTATTTTGGGGGGTGCATAGAATGCGCCCCGCACTAAGCGATACACGACGTGGTTATCACCGAGCGTATTGAATAAGTTGGGGCTATAGCTCAGCTGGGAGAGCGCTTCGCTGGCAGCGAAGAGGTCTGCGGTTCGATCCCGCATAGCTCCACCAATTTTTAGTGTTTGTCCTAGGGTAGCAGTTTTCTGTGTCCCCATCGTCTAGAGGCCTAGGACACCGCCCTTTCACGGCGGTAACAGGGGTTCGAATCCCCTTGGGGACGCCACTTAACTTTTTAGTTAAAGGCGGTTTTACCGAGAAAATAGCGTAACACATAAAGCTCGAGTCTTTATTTGTACTATACGCCATTACCTTAAGAGCTCAGGATGTGAGTTAAACTAATCAATCGTCCTAGTGACACTTTTTAGTGTCCCCATCGTCTAGAGGCCTAGGACACCGCCCTTTCACGGCGGTAACAGGGGTTCGAATCCCCTTGGGGACGCCACTTACTATTATACAGTAGGGTAGTGTTATTAAAGCTCGTCTGAATCGAGTCTAAACTTTCAGTTGTCCTAGTGACACAGAAAATGTTTCTGAGAAGATAATGCCATTCGCCTCGCAGGCTCGGCTCATCTTACGCAGAAATAGCAAATCAGTGATTTGCAAACCAATTTCTGCGTCCCCATCGTCTAGAGGCCTAGGACACCGCCCTTTCACGGCGGTAACAGGGGTTCGAATCCCCTTGGGGACGCCACTTACTTATTTTAAGTAATCTACAAAGCAGCATGACTGCAGCACTCTCTATCCGCGAAATAATAAAGAGTGAAAAATCTCTTGGTATGCCACCTACTATTAATTAGTAATATAGCTTTTAATAAAAAGTATCTAAAATCAGTTTACCTGCATTTCCATCACTACTTCAAAACTATCCAGTGAAGTTAAAATCTCAAAATTAAATAATTTAATATAATAACTCCTATATATTATTAGTTTCTTTCCTTTCTTTATATTCAGCTTAAATATACTTCGCCTATGTTAGGGTACATATAAACGTCCAAATAAATAGGAGGTTATATGGCAAGTGGATGGGCACGCGATGGTGCAATTCAAGAACAAATTGACGCAAGCGTTAATGACGCTGTGCAGTATGCTAGAAGTAATTTAGTTTCTGGAGCCAGTGCCGAGCTATGTGAAGAATGTGATGAACCAATACCACAGGCACGAAGACTTGCGGTACCTGGGGTTAAGTATTGTGTAAGCTGCCAAGCTGACCTAGAAGGTAAAGGCGGGCTTTCAAAAGGGCTTAATCGGCGTGGCAGTAAAGACAGTCAATTACGATAAAAAGGTGCATACAGCACCTTTTTTAATATCGTATCAGAGTTGAGCTTAGATAATTAAAAAGGGGTTAGTAAACCTATTAAATAAATTTACTAAAATTTATTCATGTTCTCTTTTTTCTGAATAAGTTCAATTGAGTAGCCATCTGGATCTTTTACAAACGCAATTTCTGTTGTACCACCCTTTACTGGTCCTGGTTCACGGCTAACGTTACCACCAGCGCCCTTAATATCTTCACAGGCTTTATAAATATCATCAAACTCAATGGCGATATGACCATAGGCATTACCTAAATCGTAGCTGTCGGTATCCCAGTTATAGGTTAGTTCAAGCACTGTCGTGTCAGTTTCATCACCGTAGCCTATAAAGGCGAGGGTGTAGCGGTACTCTTCGTTATCAGCACGGCGTAACTCTTTCATACCGAGCACTTGAGTATAAAACGCAATTGATTTATCTAGATCAGCAACTCGTAACATGGTGTGTAGTAAACGCATTTAAACCCTCTTAAAATTCACATAAATTTTGATAACGCAGCCATTTTATAACGACTACCGCTGCGCTGTTAAAATATCAATAATCCGATTATAAATTATTTCTGTGAGCATCACAGTATCATCGCCATTAGTATTTATAAATTGTACAACGACTGTATCGATATCCTTATAATAACGAGCAATGCTTGAATACCCTAATACCCAACCCGTGTGTTCATACTTATAAAGTGATGCATACAAAGCTTGCTCTTGTTCGTCGAAAAAAGTGCCTTTGTTTAAAGCAAAAATAAAGTCGCCTATATCTTGTGCGGTAGCCACATAGCCTTGATCGAGTGCTTTAAAGTCATTCTCATAACCTACGTAGTAACCACTCATCAAATCTACTAAATTTATTTCATGCACTGATGAAAACGTGTTCGTTAGGCCCAGTGGCGTTAAAATTTCATCTTTAATATATTGGTTATGATCATAACCCAGTACGTTAGACATAATTTTTCGCAGCAACAAATAATTGGTATTAGAATAGCCATAATCAGCATCAGGGCTAAAGTCAGCGGGTTTATCGAGCACTAATGCAAGTGGATCAGGGTAGGTGATTGACCAATCAAAATTATCGGTGTCTGTGTAATTGGGTATGCCACTTTTGTGTTTTACCATCATTCGCAATGTAATTTTATCTGCGTTTTCAATGCGCCCAATTAATGATGGAAGATAATCAGCCAGTGTTTTATCTATATCAATACGTCCAGCGGCTGAAAGTTTGGTTAAAGCTGCTGCATCATATAACTTTCGAATGCTGCCAATTTTAAAAAGTGCATTAGGGTATGCGGGGATTTTTTGCTCTCGATCATGCCAACCATTTGCAAAATATTCAGGTTGCTGTCCTTGTTTATGAATGTAAACAATAATGCCATCAATTCCTTGTTCAATAGCCTCTTGTGTTTGTGCTTGAACGTTAGCGGGCAGTGGGTGAAAGTAATATAAAGCAAACTGCCAAGGGGCAAGAATGTATATGCTAGTAAGAGTAACAATGAGAGCTGCAACGCGCAGAAGCGTGAGCGCCTTTTTGTTCTTCAACTGTATCATTGCATTCTGGTCTCATTTATTTTTGGAGTGTGAGGATCAGCTCTTTATTCTACTAAACAGCAATATCATGTGATATTGCTGTTTAGTTATAAGGAGTTCAACTCTATTAAAATATACTTTTTACTTATTAGCTTTGCCCTTAAGAACATAGATTTCGCCATCAAAACTGCCTTGAATTGTTAATCCTTGTCCTGCAAGCTCCTTAAGATAGTCTACATGCTCTTGTGTAATATGTTGCCCCGGAACCAAAAGCGGGATGCCTGGCGGATAGGGCGTAACTAAACCGGCGCAAATGCGGTTGTTACTTTTGCTAATAGGTACCGATTCGCGCTCGCCATAAAAAGCTTCGCTTGGAATACAGGCTAAGTCTATAGCTGGTAGGTTTTCCGGTAAGCGAGAACGTCGCGTCGATGTGGCTAGTTTTACCTTGCCACTATCGAGTTTTTTCAACGCATTGTATAAACGAATGATCTTCGAACGCGTGCCGCCAAGAGTCAGTAACACCAAAATGGTACTGTGGGTGTATTTTTCTATTTCTAGGCCAATTTCATCGAGAAGGTATTTATGAATATCTTTTAATGAATAGGGTAATTCGCTAATGTCGATGAGAATCTTTAGCGGATCGTGACCCATGTTATCACCACTAAAGTGTGGAAATATTTCCATAAAATCTTGTTTACCAAGCACTTTAATTTGTTTGAGTGAAGCCATCTGTTGTTTAAATTCTTCCACATGGTTCAACAAAGCATTGAGTAACTTATAGCCTTCCATCTCCAATTGCTTTTGGCACACATCAAGCGACGCGATAAGCTGATATTTCGGCGATGTACTGGCATAAATACTGTAAATCTCGCGAAAGAAATCAGCATCGAAATCAGGATCGTTAACATGAATATAAGACGCCTGAGAAAACGCCGATACCACTTTATGCGCTGAATGAGTAACATAATCAGCGCCAGCATGAATGGCGGAATAGTAACGTAAGCTTGGATGAAACAGCGAGTAAGCAAACCACGCTTCGTCGATAAACACCTTAATACCATGTTGATGAGCAAACTCGACTACCTGTTTGAGGTCGCTCAGTAGGCCATCGTAAGTACAACCGGTGAGAACCAGTAATTTTGCATCGGTATTTTGTTCTATTGCTTGTTTTATATCAGCCAATGACGGTGGCGCAAAAATCCCATATTTAGGATTTAAAATACTCGACAAATAAATGGGTAAACTGGCTGATTGCAAAATGCCGTAGTGCACAGATTTATGGCAATTACGGTCAATAATCACTTTATCGCCCTTACGCAGCAATGTCTGCAAGATGATTTTATTTGAGGTAGACGACCCATTGGTAACGAAATAGGTATGCTTGACTTCAAACGTCGCCGCTGCTGACTCTTGCGCACGGCCAATGGTATTAGTGCTATCTGACAATGAACCTAACGAATCAACAGAAACCGACAGATCGCCCACAAACACATTACGACCATAAAACTGATAAAAATCTTTAATATAAGGGGAATTTCTAAAGCTGGACCCGCCACTGTGACCTGGAGTGTGCCATGAATCATTCGACTCACCAACATATCGGCGATATGCCGTCCAAAATGGGGTTTCTGAGCGATCATCGAAATCGTTAATCATATAACCTAAAATTGCCTCAGGGTCTGAGATTACCTCATCTTTAAAGAAGAATGACTCAATCTCCTCCGACTCATTAACGATTTCTAGCCCTTTTGTATCATCGCCAATAACATAAACGGGTAACTCAAGGCGGATCCTCTTTAGTTGCTCGATAAAGCGGCTATACATTTTCTCACCTACTTTATTTTGCACATCCCAACTAAGTACAACAGCTTGAATATCGCCATCTTCTTCTACACAGTCAAGCGCTTCTTTAAGTTCAAGACGTTCAATAATATCAATATGAATATCGCTTCGCTCAAAATTAGCAATTGTTTTTGACAAATTCGTCGAAAGCTCTTTTAAGATGCTGGGGTCTTGCTCAATTAACAATATACGAAGTAAGGGTAACATAGAGGGTCCGCACTATAATTTTATTTATGCTCAGTAGCATAACTAAAGGAATGATACTTGTGAAATTAATACTTTGAAAATGTGCCTATTACTGCTTTTAGTACGGGTGCAGATATAAGCGTTTATTTAATTAATTTGCAGTATAAGAAAGTGCAAGGTGCCAAAGTTAGACACCTGCATTAGGAAATTGTACGTATTGATCGAAGAGCACTCGCCATATGGCTATTCAGCCTTATCTTTAAACTCACACAAGTCTTCAATAATACAGCTGCCACATTTGGGCTTGCGGGCTACACAAGTATAGCGGCCATGCAGTATCAGCCAGTGGTGTACATCGACTTTGAATTCTTTGGGGATCACTTTTTCGAGTTTTTGCTCAACCGCAACCACATCTTTACCCATAGCAAGCTTGGTACGGTTTGATACACGGAATATGTGCGTATCTACAGCGATTGTCGGCCAGCCGAAGGCCGTATTTAATACTACGTTAGCAGTTTTACGGCCAACGCCAGGAAGGGCTTCTAGAGCTTCTCTGTTCTCTGGCACTTCACCGTTATGCTGATCTACCAATATTTGGCACATTTTATATACATTGGCTGCTTTGGAATTAAACAACCCAATGGTTTTTATGTAATCACGCAGCGTGTCGTGGCCAATATCTAAAATGGCTTGTGGTGTATTAGCAACCGGAAATAATTTACGAGTGGCTTTATTTACCCCAACATCGGTGGCTTGTGCTGAGAGCGTAACGGCAACTAACAACTCAAATGGGCTTGAATATTCAAGCTCCGTTTCAGGATGTGGATTGTCGTCGCGTAAGCGAGTAAGTATTTGGTGACGTTTTTCTTTATTCATGTAACTTAAAACGCATTAGCTCTATTAAGTTAATGCGTTTTCCCCTTAAGTTAAGCTAGTTACACGCGCTCTAGGGCCTTTTTCAGCTTCTGGCGGTGCGACTTGTTTTGATTTTATTTGTGCATCAATGACGTTTTTAGCGGCGATCAACAGCCCAAGCCCTAAGAATGCGCCCGGTGGTAAAATGGCCAATAAAAACTGGCTATCAAAGCTAAATACTTCAATGCGCAATATAGCAGCCCAAGGCCCGAGTAATAAATCGGCACCATCGAATAAGGTGCCTTGTCCAATCAGTTCTCGCATAGCACCAAGTACAACCAGTACCAACATAAAGCCTAAGCCCATCATTAAGCCATCAAAGGCAGATAAATGTACTGGATTTTTAGAGGCAAATGCTTCAGCACGACCAATAATGGCGCAGTTGGTTACAATTAACGGAATGAAAATCCCTAAAGATTGGTAAAGGCCAAAAGTGTAAGCGTTCATTAACAGCTGTACTATTGTTACAAAACCGGCAATGATCATCACAAACACAGGTATTCTAATATCTTTAGGTACCCAGTTACGCACTATTGATACGGTAATATTAGAGCCCACTAATACCAATAAGGTTGCTAAGCCTAAACCTAGTGCATTAGTAATTGTAGAGGTAACAGCGAGTAAAGGGCATAAACCTAATAACTGTACCAAGGCGGGGTTATTTCCCCATAAGCCTTCTTTGTAAAGGGTTTTTAATTCGCTCATGGCGTTACCTCTGGGCATGCGTTTGCTGCTGTGAACAGAGCATCAAAGTTATCTTGTGCATAAAGTACCGCGTTTTTGACTGAGCCTACAACGGCACGAGGTGTAATTGTAGCGCCAGTAAACTGGTCAAACTGGCCGCCGTCTTTTTTAACAGCCCAACGATCGTCGCTTTCGCTTTGTACTGTTTTTGTATTAAATGTGGTGATCCAGTCTGATTTTTTTATTTCAACTTTATCACCTAAACCTGGCGTTTCTTCATGTTTGGTTACCCTTACACCCGCAATGGTACCATCGCGATATACTGCACTGAGTAAGTTTATATCACCACTGTAGCCACTAGGGGTGACATGACGAATGACTAATGCCACAGGTTCGTTATCTTTTCGGGCACGATAAATAACTTGGTTGTCGTATGGCCCTAGTAATGGATCAGATATAATTACACAATCTTGCGATAGCTCATTGCTGTATTTAGAATGCGGCAATACTTCTTGAAGCTGATTAGTTAATTGTAATTGCTCTTGCTCTGCAATTTTATCAGCGGTAAGTGTATTAATTGTGGCAACGAGTCCCGTTGTTAGTAATGCAAACCCACACAATATTGCGCCATTTTTTACCATTGAAGAAATAATCATTTTACTGCTCCATGGCCATAGGTTCTGGGTTGTGTATAGTAATCGATAAGCGGTACCGCTATGTTTATTAGCAACACCCCAAATGCAACTGCATCAGGAAAACCACCAAAGGTGCGAATTAAATACACAATTAAACCAATTGCTGCACCATAAATAAGGCGACCTCGATTGGTGGTTGCAGCTGATACAGGATCGGTGGCGATAAAAAAGGCCCCCAGCATAGTCGCACCACTAAACAAGTGAAACACTACACCCGGCTCTGTACCTGGCGAGGCAATATAACCAATTGCTGCGCATAAGCTTAAGCTTGCAATAAAACTCACTGGTATATGCCAGTTAATTACTTTTGTTTTTAACAGGTAAAGGCCGCCGAGTAAGAAGGCTAAGTTAACCCATCCCCAACCTAGGCCAGTCCACTCATTAAATACGCTCTTTTGCATGCTCTCTGTCACCGTTAGTCCGTGAGCAATATCTGTTTTTAAGGTATCAAGTGGGGTAGCCATTGTGCTGCCGTCTATTCCTACTCGGAGCTGATCTAAGCTGTATCCTAACGTGGTAAAGTCGCTAAAGATTAAGCTTAACTGCTGGCTAAAAGTAATACCCGTATTAAGTAATTCTGTAACGGGTAACCAAGCAGTCATTTGCACAGGGAACGACACTAATAAAAGCACATAGGCTGCCATTGCAGGGTTAAATAAATTAAACCCTAAACCACCATATAGCTGTTTAACAATAACTATGGCAAACAAACACCCTATAACAATAATCCACCAAGGCGCTAAAGGCGGAATACTTATTGCCAATAACACACCGGTAAGCCATGCACTGCCATCGCTTAATGCAGGCCAAATAGGGCGCTTACGCATTAACATAACGGCTGCTTCAAACGCGCTTACACACACTAACGCTAATAATAATTGGATAAGGACACCGGTGCCAAAAAATACAACTTGCGCAATAACACCAGGAATACAAGCCGCAATCACAGTTAACATTAACCGTGTCACAGATTTGTGACTATGATTGTGGGGTGAACTGGCCATGGTTAGTTTCATGACTGATCATTTCCTTCTTTTTGTTGCTTTTTAGCTTTAGCGCGAGCAATAGCGGCGGCTACGGCGGCTTTCTTTTTTCTTGAGCTGTTTGCTGTGAACCTTCTGAAGGTTCATCGTTGCTTTGTGGCTCAGTGTTTTCACTTTGATTTGCTAATTCATCAGCTTGCGCTGCTTTTTTGGCTTTTGCGCGGGCAATGGCTGCAGCGACGGCAGCTTTTTATCATCGGCGGCGACAGGTGATTCACTTGCTATGTCATCGTTTGGTGTTTGCTCAGCAGCTTG
>NZ_BADW01000184.1:0-5419 GCF_000241165.1 Pseudoalteromonas sp. BSi20439 | reverse complement strand
CTGATAGCTGATAGCTGATAGCTAAAACACGTTTTACACTCTGGAGTAATTATGTCTAATTGGATTGATGCGACAGTAAAGTCAATCAAATGGTGGAATGAATCGTTATTTAGCATAACCGTTCACGCCGATGTAGAGCCGTTTAAAGCAGGGCAATTTACAAAGCTCTCTATTATGGACGGTGATAAACGTATCGCTCGCGCCTACTCTTATGTTAATGCACCACAAAGTCCTGATTTAGAGTTTTACCTCATCAATGTGGTTGATGGTTTACTATCTTCTCATTTAGCCACACTCAAACCAGGTGACACCGTATTAATAGAGCGCCGAGCAACTGGCTTTTTTACTCTAGATGAAGTGCCTGCGAGTGAGCAATTGTGGATGCTTAGTACAGGCACAGCTATTGGGCCATTTTTATCAATGTTACAGCAGAGCGAAGTATGGCAAAAATACAAACACATAAATTTAGTGCATGGTGTACGGCAAAATAGCGATTTAAGCTATCAGGAGCTTATTAACAAACTAATAAAATCACACCCTAGTCAACTCAACTATATTCCGGTTGTTAGCCGTGAGATGCCTTTACAAGGCTTAGCAGGCAGAATTACCACTGTGATTGAAAACAACGCTTTATATGAGCACGTCGGGTTATGCGCTACACCAAATAACGCCCAATTTATGCTGTGTGGTAACCCGCAAATGGTTAAAGACACCACAGAGTTATTATTGGCTCAAAATTATAAGCGTAATCGTCGAAAAGAGCCGGGACATATCACGGTTGAACAGTATTGGTAGCTAGCTATAACGTTATAATAACTATCTCAGAGGCCTAAAATTTGCTATGTTGCGCTTTAATTGTATTTAGTCTTCGTACTTAGGAAATCCATGAAATCTTTATTTATTATTTGTGTCTGTTTATTGGCCGCTTTCACGTTAAATAGTCATGCTATAGAGCAATCAACACCGCTGGACGAGACTAAACAAACACAGCAAAAAAATGCAGCGCAACAACAAGACGCGCTTGATACATTAAGCAAAGAGACTAATACACCAAAAAAGCCGGTTGTTGATAAAGTAAAAGCAGATGATTCTAAAGTACTTGGCAGCGAATCAACGAAGCCGGTTGAACAGCCTAAAAGTAAAGTAGATAAAGCACAAGCGGTCGTCGAGGCTGAGCAAGCAGTGACGCAAGCAAAAGAGGCACTTACAGCAAGGCAACAAGCCAAAGCAAAACAGTCTCGTGAGTCACTTGCTGTTATAGAGCAATTAGTTAAAGCCTACAACGCGCGTAACATTGAAGAATTTATTCGTATGTATGATGAAGATGTTGAGTTTTATATTTTCCCGAATGAGCTATTATTTAAAGGTAAAGAAAAATTAATTGCGCGTTATGGCATTATGTTTAAAAAGCTAGAGTGTCTTCACTCATCACCTATTAAGCGTATTGTGCATGGTGACATTGTGATTGACCATGAGCTATCAGAAACCTGCTCTAACGATCCGAACGTGATAGATAAACGTTCAGAGCTTATTTCAAGCTATCAAATTAAAGATGGCAAAGTGGTTAGGGTATTATTTTTTAGGTAATTATTAATTATGCAGCTAAGTGACGAGAAAAAAATTCGTGTAATGTATCGTGTAGAGCCCGGCTGTTTAGGCCCTGAGGGCGCAGACCACATTGAAGACTTTTGTCGCTTTGCGAACAAGCATATTAAGTCGCCTTATTATGCGCAGTTATTATTTTTACCTCGATACGATAAGCAAAAAGATGAGCGGCAATACAGCGTTAAAAACCGCAACTTATCTCAAGTGCAGGCTAAAGCGTATTTAAATCATTTTGAAATCAACATAGAAGACTTTGAAGAGCAGCTCGACGAGCTGCTTACTAAGTCAATAGACTTATACTTTAAACGCTAAGCTCTATTGACCTTTGTTGATTGATATTTGTTTAATCTAGAGGCAGTTCAATTGCGGCGCGAGCTTCTAACCTAGTGGGGTCGATAACTGCGCCTAAGTTATTCTACTGGCTTACATCCTTGTAATAATAAGTAAAAACTGAGCAAAACTTTCGCGTTCTGCTCACGCTTTTTACCACCCTCCCTGTAGGCAACGAAGTTTAGGCTTCGTTTGAAACTATCGCATTAAAGCTGTCGTTATCATGCAGACTGGCAAAGGCACTTTCATGAAGTAGCTCGTTTCGTAAGTTGGGTGAGTATTCAAGAGACATTTTTATATCAGCTAGGGCATCTGCATGTTCATGTGTTAAAGCATACGCACAGGCTCTTTGCCAATAGGCGTAACCATAGTCGCTATCTATATCAATTGCTTGATTACAAAGCTCAATAGCTTGCTCAGTCTCATTTAATTCTAATAAAGCATCCGCTTTGTAGGCAATGGCTTCTACATCTTCTGGTTTACGTTTTAAAATTTCATCGAATATTTCAATTTTATTCGCAATATCACTTTCAAGGTTGGCTCGCATCCATAACGAATGAACTTCATTAGTGATCGATATACGTTCTTGGTTACTGAGTATTTCTTCAGAGCGTACTCGCAGTTTTTCTTCTAATATTTTCAAGCGATCTTCATACTCATCAGTAATAACACTCACTCGGGTGTTTACTATATCTTCTACTTTGTTCTTTACATCACGTAACGAGTTCCAGCCCACTAATACCAAAATAGACGCGGTGGCGGTAATAATAAAAAATACATTATTAATGGTATCTGTGGTGTAGGTAAGCGCCCGATCGGCGGTGTCTAACTGTGCATGCGTAACTTGTTTGGTCACGTCTTCACGCAGTTTTTGTTGATCTTGGCGAACCGACTTTAATTCGTCGAGAATATAACGTTCAAGTAATGGTTTGTACAAAGGGGCTTCTAGCTGTGCTAATTCACGCTGTTGTTGCTCGTTGAGTGCTGCGGTGTTTTTATCAGCAGCTTGCACCGCAGATGAAAAAACACCAATAAATACAATAAATAGTAAAAAATAAAAACGCATTGATATGCCTAGTTAAAAAATTAGTTAATCGCTTTGTTAACTTTAACATGCGCACATCATTGGTACTAGGGTGAGTATAGGGAAGCTGGCATTAACTTGAGTAGCAGTAATTATAGGCAAAAAAAACCAGCCCAAGGTGGGCTGGAAAAAACTACATCAACATATCAAGGGAACAATAGGAGATAGGTGCTATTGTAAGTTTGCCTACCTGAATTTTTACTTAACTAAATTCAAATAGATAAAAATAAAAAATAAAAAAGAAATAAAGGTGCATAAGTAACTTATACACCTTTTATAACTATAATTTCATGGCGAAGGGGGGTATTCCACTGTGCACTTAAGAAAACCTAAGTCACTTTCAAACCCTTCAGCATACATTACGTGGCTATTTTTAATAACGATCATCTATTTTATAAAAAGTTTTAATATTAAGCACACAACTGACAGCACCATCATATTTATAAATGAGAGTAATCGTTTTAAAGCATTACTTTGCCCTAGCGTATCAAAGCAGCTACACGTATATTGAATAAGCAGAGACCATAAACGTCATTCATTTAATGGCAAAAAAATAACAGCGCTCCCAATTGGTGAATGCCAAAAGCAGTAAGCATGGGCGTTTTTATTTATATTTAAAAAGGAGCTCAATATGGATAATCATAAAGCGGGTAAATGCCCGGTTATGCACGGCAGTAATACTACAACCGAAAACACCAATACAGATTGGTGGCCAAACTCACTTAATTTAGACATTCTTCATCAGCACGATAGCAAAAGCAGCCCCTACGACAGCGACTTTAATTACGCCGACGCGTTTAATTCACTCGACCTAGAAGCACTTAAAACCGATTTAAAAGATTTAATGACTCAAAGCCAACCTTGGTGGCCAGCTGATTGGGGGCACTATGGAGGCCTGATGATCCGTATGGCATGGCACTCTGCGGGCTCGTACCGTTTAGCGGATGGCCGAGGCGGTGGTGGTACCGGTAATCAACGTTTTGCACCACTTAATTCGTGGCCAGATAATGCCAACCTAGATAAAGCGCGCCGTTTATTATGGCCAATTAAAAAGAAATATGGCAACAAGCTTTCATGGGCCGATTTAATTATTTTAGCCGGTAATATGGCGTACGAATCAATGGGACTAAAAACCTTTGGTTTTGCCGGTGGCCGTGAAGATATTTGGCACCCAGAAAAAGACGTTTATTGGGGCGCAGAAAAAGAATGGCTTGCGCCAAGTGATGAGCGATATACCCAGGTTGATAAACCCGATACCATGGAAAACCCATTAGCGGCAGTGCAAATGGGTTTAATTTACGTAAACCCAGAAGGGGTAAATGGTAAACCCGATCCGCTTAAAACCGCAGAACAAGTGCGCGAAACCTTTGCGCGTATGGCAATGAACGACGAAGAAACCGCAGCGCTAACGGTAGGTGGCCATACAGTAGGTAAAACGCATGGTAACGGCAAAGAAGAAAACTTAGGCCCAGAGCCAGAAGCCGCCGATGTGCACGAACAAGGCCTTGGCTGGAATAACCATAAAACCCGTGGCATTGGCCGCGATACCATGACCTCAGGTATTGAAGGCGCATGGACAACCTACCCAACTAAATGGGACAACGGCTACTGTAAATTGTTGCTCAATTACGAGTGGGAGCTAACAAAAAGCCCTGCAGGGGCTCATCAGTGGGAGCCGGTTAATATTAAAGAAGAAGACAAACCCGTTGATGTGGAAGACCCATCGATTCGTTTAAACCCAATAATGACCGATGCCGACATGGCAATGAAGCTCGACCCAGCGTACCGTAAAATTATTGAGCGTTTTAATGACGATTTTGAGTACTTTACTGACGTATTTGCCCGCGCATGGTTTAAGTTAACCCACCGTGATTTAGGGCCAAAATCACGTTATTTGGGCGCCGATGTACCAAGCGAAGATTTAATTTGGCAAGATCCTATTCCTGCAGTTGATTACACCCTAAGCGACGCTGAAATAACCGATTTAAAAGCGAAGCTACTTAATTGTGGATTAAGTGAAACCGACTTAATTAATACCGCATGGGATAGCGCACGTACTTATAGAGGCTCCGATCACCGTGGTGGTGCAAATGGCGCCCGTATTCGCCTAGCTCCGCAAAATAGCTGGCAAGGTAACGAACCTGCGCGTTTAGCTAAAGTACTTAGCGCACTTGAAACACTGCAAGCGAGTTTAACTAAGCCTGTTAGTATGGCCGATTTAATTGTACTTGGCGGCACCGCTGCGGTTGAGCAAGCGGCTAAAAAGGCAGGGGTTGATATAACCGTACCGTTTGCCCCAGGGCGTGGCGATGCTAGTGATGACATGACCGACGCAGAGTCATTCGAGCCATTAGAACCAATTCATGACGGTTTTAGAAATTGGCTGAAAAAAGACTATGC
>NZ_BADW01000185.1:0-35675 GCF_000241165.1 Pseudoalteromonas sp. BSi20439 | reverse complement strand
AAGTTTTATCGAACCCAGAGGATAAAGCATGAAGGTGGCGCACTTACATCAGGCATCGGTGCTTTGTAGCAACCATCGTTGAGTTTTCAATTGCTGTAATGCTGCAGGTTTCAGTGAGTGAAGTTTGGCGTTCCTGTTGTTGTGGTAACGAAGTTTAAAACAGCATTGATACCGCTGCTTAAAAAATAACTAGGCTATTTTAAAGCGTGTTTATCGTTATTTAAGTTGGAACGTTGTTATAATAGGTAATAATTAAATAGTCAGTAGCGCAGAGAGTCCTATGGAACTTGAACAAGATAGCAATTTAACCCTTCCTTTATTTATTCTAGATGAAACACTCAGTACTCGTGACTTAGCGCAGCCTGACGTGGAAATTTCAGTTATTTTAAGCGATGAACTACTGACTCAGCTATGCCAAAACCCCAGTGCTGATAGTAGTATTGGCATAAGCATTACGGAATATGAGTTGAATACTATCAATTCAAGCTTTTCAAGCGTAGAGCAAAGCGAGCATGACGCTCAACTAACGCTTACTCAAGGCCCTCTATTAAGCGCTGCAGTGACTACTGCTGATGATCTAACGTTTGTGTCACCTCAAATCGATATGATGCCAACATTCGATTTAGGCGACGAGGCAGAGTAATGAAGAAGGTCATTATAAGTATCTTTGTGCTGATTATTTTAAGTGGCTGTGCCTACTTAGGGAATGCGCATTATAACGAGCTGTTTGGTCCCGAAAAAACACAAGCGCGTATTGTTGACGCTAAAAGTGGTGAAGGTGCCGAATTTCTTCAGCATGTAAAGCCTGTAATAGACACTCGCTGCGTAGTTTGCCATGGTTGTTATGATGCGCCTTGCCAATTAAAGTTGTCGTCTCCTGAGGGGATAGATAGAGGGCTGAGTAAAGAGCTGGTGTACGACGGTACTCGGTTGTTAGCCTCAACGCCGAGCCGATTATTATTTGATGCAACCACCACTGAGCAATGGCGTGAAAAAGAGTTTAGCCCGGTATTAAACGAGCGAGCACAAAATGAAGAAGCCAATTTAGCCGGTAGTGTGTTATTTAACACGCTGGTATTAAAGCAAAGTTCACCTTTGCCAGAAGATGAAGTATTAGATGAACGCTTTGATTTTTCGCTTAGTCGCAACCAAAGTTGTGCGACCATGGGTGAGTTTGACCAATTAGCGGATGAGCAACCGCATGCGGGTATGCCTTATGGCTTACCAGGGGTGTCGGCTGCTGAATTTCAGCATCTACAAAATTGGATTAAAAAAGGTGGGAAAATGGCGCATATCAAGCCGCCATCAGCTGCTGAGCTTGCAAAGGTAAAAAACTGGGAAGCATTTTTAAATCAAGATGGTTTGAAGTATCAGTTATCAGCGCGTTATATTTATGAACATTGGTTTTTAGCGCACATCTATTTTAGTGATGCGCAATCACCAAACTTTTTTAAGTTGGTGCGTTCAAGCACTCCTCCTGGGGAAGATATTAAGTTAATTAGCGCTCGTCGCCCTTATGATAACCCAAGTGTTGAGCGTGTTTATTATCGATTGCTTCACGACCGTTCTACTATTTTGTCAAAAACGCATTTGCCACTTAAGTTAACGGATGAGAAGTTAACGCGCTTATATCAGCAGTTCATCGCACCAAAATACACTGTATCTAGCTTACCAAGCTATGAGCCAGCACTTGCATCAAACCCATTTAAAACTTTTGAAGCACTGCCTATTGATGCTAAGTATCAATTTATGCTCGATGAAGCTGAGTTAATTATTATGGGCTTCATTAAAGGACCTGTTTGCCGTGGTCAAATAGCACTGAACGTGATTAATGACCATTTTTGGGTGGCATTTGCCGATCCTGAAAAAGTGGCGACTCCAGAGGTTGGTAAAATGCTAATGCAACATGAAGACGCATTAGAGTTACCAGCAGCCGAGGAGAGTAATGCGTTACCTATTTCTAACTGGGTAAAATACTCAGTTCGCGAAAAACGCTATTTAAAAGCCAAGGTAGAGCTAGCTAATAAAATGTTCAAAAATGGCGAGCACTTAACTACTGATTTACTGTGGAAAGGGGAAGGGCATAACCAAAATGCGGCGCTGACAATTTTTCGCCATTTCGATAGTGCAACAGTTGTAAAAGGGCTTGTTGGCCAGCAACCTAAAACGATGTGGGTACTTGATTATGCATTGTTTGAGCGTATTCACTACTTACTAGTGGCAGGCTTTGATGTGTATGGCAATATTGGCCATCAATTGATAACACGTTTATATATGGATTTTTTACGCTTGGAAGGTGAGCAAAACTTTCTTGCGTTATTACCAGAGTCACAACGCGAAGCTATTAAGCAAAGCTGGTATCGTAAATCACCGCCAAGTCTATCGACCTTTTTCGAAAATAACCGTGAGTTTAGTCAGCCAAGCGGTATTAATTACCAAACTGATAAGCCACAATCAGAGTTATATGGATTAATTAAACAAACGCTTGAGCCGGTATTAAGTCCTCGTTATGACTATAAAAAAGTACCCGCACCATTAAGTGCAATTAACACCATGCCCGCTAAAGCAATTAACTTACTCCCGCAGCTATCGTATGTGTTAGTAAAAGAGCAAGATGAGCACAAGGCTTATACGATTATTCATCATAACGCGCATTATAATATTTCGAGCTTATTAAACGAAGACGGCCAGCGTGCCTATGAAGAAGATACCGTGACAATTGTGCCAGGTTTTATTGGTGATTACCCATCAGCAATTTGGTATTTAAATAACCCGCAACAAGTTGCTGCATTTGCAGAGCAGCTACCGCTTATGCAAGTAGAGGCGGATTATCGGGCTTTAAAGTCTAAGTTTGCGATTCGTCGAACGCACCCTCAGTTTTGGCAATACAGCGATATATTACATCACGTTGCCCGCCAGTATCGAGGGGTTGAATTTGGTATGTTTGATTATAACCGCTTAGAAAATCGTTAATGATATTGTAAGTAGCCCAGCTTTTTAGTTGGGCTTTTTTATATCTAATAATTAGTGAATTAACTAATTAACTTGCTACAGTTAGACTAAAGTGAAAATAAAAAGCAGCTTGGTTTATGTTTAATATTGTAAAGAGTATTCGCAAACGTTATCGGTGGGCATTAATTGCTATTGCCTTGCTGATCAGCGTATCCGCACTACTCATGCAATACGTCTTTTCTGTGCAAAAATACGATGCGAAAATTATCAATATAGCGGGTAAGCAACGTATGCTGTCACAAAAAATAGCGTGGCATAGTAATGCGCTAATTAATCAAACAGCTAACAACGAACAGCACCTGAAATCGTTAGCCCACTCACTTAGGCTATTCGAGCAAGGACATACTTTTTTACTCACTAAAAATGAGCAAGGTGAGGCGATTTATTTAAATGCTGCTTTAGTTGATTTATATTATGCCGCCCCAAGTAGCTTAGATACCGAGGTATCTAGTTTTATAAAACAAGCAAAAAAGTTACTGACCCAACAAGAACAAGCGAATCCCGTGGTGTTTTCTGTAGGTGAGGTTGAAGCATTATTAAAAAAATTAGACATCGCGGTGAGCTTATTTGAGCAGCAAGCGGTGACAAAGGTTAATTGGGTTGCCAATATTGAGCTGTTGTGTTGGTTTTTGACTCTAGCGTTATTGTTTCTAGAGTTAAGGTTTGTGTTTATGCCAATGGAAAGGAAAGTTTTGCAGACTCTGCTTGAGTATCAACAACAAAAAGAATTTGCCGAGCAAGTCAGTCAGAATAAAGAGCATTTTATCGCACGCGCCAGTCATGAGTTTAGAACCCCGTTACAGGGATTAATTAGTTCTATAAATGAATTAAACGTTCCCAGATCGCAACAACAAATTCAGCGTCAAGCTCAGTATTGTTCTGTTAGGCTGCTAGCGATGTTAGATGAACTTCAAGATTTGCAAGCGCTTAGTTTAAATCGCTGGTCGTTAAAGCCGACCTCAGACAACCTACTAACAACTTTAAACAAAATACTGGCTGTGTATCAATATGGCTGTACTGAGAAAGGGTTAAAGCTAATTACCGAGTTAGCGCCGAGCTTAGATTGCGCGGTGATTGTAGATCACGCACGGCTACAACAAATTGTTTCTGAACTACTTAATAACGCATTAAAGTTTACTGAGCAAGGAGAGGTCACCGTCATTGCTACGCTCAATAACCATCAGTTAGAGTTAAGCATAAAAGACAGTGGCTGTGGCTTTAGCCACCCGGTTGATCAGCTCGAATTAGATAACAATCAACAAAGTAACCATTTTCAAGGCCTCAGAACAGGGCTTACCCGCGTGCAATATATTGTTAATGCGCTTAATGGCGACATTCGTTTTGAGAATAATCATCCACAAGGCACCATTGTATTTTTAACCCTACCATTAGAGATGGACACAAGCGAAACTAAGCCAACGCGCTTGCCTGATGATCTTAAGTGTTTAGTGGTTGAAGATAACCCGCTCAACATGTTGGTACTAACAAAGTTATTAAGTTCTTTGAACATACAGGTTGAATCGGCTGAAAATGGCAAAGTCGCTTGTGAAATGGCGGCTGAAAATAGCTATGATGTTATATTTATGGATTTAAATATGCCGGTTATGGATGGCTTTGAAGCCACAAAGCTGCTACATGAAAAAGACAAAACACGACCCATTATTGTGGTTACCGCAAACACTTCTGATAGTGATATAGCTCGCACTAAAGCTTGTGGAGCAATAAGTCATATTCATAAACCTATAGATCAGCAAAGCATCATCGCGGCACTAAACGATGCTCTTCTAACAGAGGTTGATTAAATCTCACTTGCCTAATTGTTATTTTGTACGTTAACTTGAATTTTTAAGCCTTATTTTGGGATCTAGTGTGCGCTCAATTTTACTTAAGCAATTTAATGGTTATTTATCCACCGGTGGCAATAATCGGTATTATATTAAGGATTTAACTTGGCAAGTAAAACAGGGGGAACACTGGGTATTACTTGGCGGCAATGGCGCCGGTAAATCTGCGCTTGGGGCTACGCTTATTGGTGAAGCCAAGCAACAAAGTGGGCAACGTCATAGTACTTTTAACAATCCACAGTTAGTTTCAAGTGATTTACAAAAGCAGTTATTGAGCGCTAATCGCAAAAGTGATAAACCACAAAAAGTAACGGACATGCTCTTTGCTGAGCCTCAAATAAATAGCGATTTATGCCAACAGTTAATCACCGCTTTTAATTTTGATGCCTTACTTAATCGTGATTTTACTGATTTATCTACTGGCGAAACGCGTAAATTATTATTAATTAAAGCGCTATCTGCTAACAGTGATTTAGTTGTGCTTGATGAACCATTTGATGGCTTAGACTCTGAATCGGTTGGGCAGCTAAACCGCCTATTACAGCAGTTGAGCGCACAAACCTGCTTTGTGTTTGTGCTAAACCGTGTTGACGAAATTCCAGCGTTTGTTGATCACTTTGCTTATGTGAATAATGGTCGTTTACAACATAGCTTGGCAAAACCGTGTGCAGCAAAACAAGCGGATTTATTCAAATTACTTCATTTAGAGCATACATCATTAAGTATTCCCGATGCGCCTGAGCGCTGTTTTAAATCAGCGACAAACACGCCACTCGTTAAGCTCACTAATGTTCATGTGCGTTACAGCGAACAAACAATTTTTGAAAATTTAAACTGGACGATTAACCAATATCAGCACTGGCAACTCACCGGCAAGAATGGCTCAGGTAAAACCTGTTTATTAAATTTAATTACAGGTGATAACTCTCAATGCTATAACAATGAGATTGAAGTGTTTGGTTTTAAGCGTGGCACAGGGGAGAGTATTTGGGATATAAAACAGCACATTGGTTATATTTCAAATACGCTACATTTGCAGTATCGAGTGAGTATTTCGGCGCTTAATACTATTATTTCAGGGTTTTTCGATAGTATAGGTTTATATCAACAAGCCAGTGAGTTACAAACGCGTTTAGCTAAAGAGTGGTTGGCACTAATTGGTTTAAGTGACAAAACAAATAGCGCTTTTACCCAGCTATCGTATGGCGATCAGCGACTATTACTGATTGTGCGCGCAATGGTTAAACATCCTGCTTTGCTTATTTTAGATGAGCCATGTTTAGGGCTTGATGAGGCAAATCGTCAACGCGTTTTACTGCTGATTGAAAAGGTGTGTGCTGCAAAAACGAGTACCGTTATTAATGTAAACCATCATGCAGCAGATACCATTAAAGGGATTGAACACACCTTAAAAATGGAAGATTTTAAACCGGCTCACTATGGGCAACATGCTGCTCATAGTGAGACGCTTATATAAGCTTGTTTATAACTGAGTAACCTTAAACCCTTGGTCGCGAAGTTGTTTAATTAAACCATGCTGCTCAACTAAGTGCAGAGCACCTACCGCAATAAACACCTTACCTTGTTCAAGTTTAGGCGTGAGCTGAGTGACCCAATTATTATTGCGCTCAATCAGCATCACTTGCTCGCTTTGTTGACCGTATTGGCTGTCATCAAAACTGGTGTGGTAATAGCTGGTTAGGGTTTGCATATCGCCCTTTTTCCATGCATCCACTAGGGTGATAAAGTAGGTATTAATATCGCTTAGTTGCTCAAAAGTTTCTGCCATCATGGCATTGCTTAATGACTCTAAGCCATTAAACATCTGTAGTTGTTGCTCTATGGTTTCAAGCTCCGCAATGTTAATACTGTGCTTTTGCGCGTACTCGAGTATTTGCTTATCGATGCCGTTTTTATCTGAATAGCCCGCGTTTTGAAACTCAATTTGCATCATGGTCAACATCACAGCCCAAGGTTTAAAACTGTTGAACATGGCAATATCAATCGACTTTTTAGCAAAGTAGTTTTTGAGGAGTTGATAATTTTTTTCTGAAAGCTCGCTCTGTAGCGTACGCCCGTTAGTAAGCAGCATAAACGGCATAGAACGTTGTTGCATTTGTAATGGTGATAGTTTACTTATATCCACTTCAACAACAACTTGATTACTGTTATCCAGTGCGTGAGTCACTTTTTGTGGTAGCCCTTTCATGCTGGCATCACCCACATGCACGGTGCCAAATAAATACGAGCTAGCGCCTTGTTTTTCTATTTTGAATAGAGCCGGTGCTGCATAGCCATTGACGCTAAAGGCTAAAAGTAATAACACCATAAATAAATGACTAATACGTAATGACACGTTCATAAAATCCTATCCAAGTTTAAGTCGTTTTATAAATACTAACTTAGTTTACTTTATAGGTAACGTAAAAATGCCTGATTAATCAATCAGGCATTTTTCGGTGTTATTGATACCAATTATTGCTGTAGGCCATGTTGCCATAGTTAGCCAAAGCGCGTGCTTGTTTAATAAGCTGGCTATCATCACTGCTAGCGTGTAATTGTTTATTTTTATAAATATAGCTGGTTGCTGGTTTGTTTGGCTGCAAAATAACAACGTTATCATTTTGCATGTAAGCAAAGTTTTTATCGTACTGCATCATTGCACGCTGCTTATTTTTGGCCACAGGGCGAGTGAGATCGTGACCAATCATTGGGTGTTCACCGCTGGCGCCAATAAGCGACAGTAAGGTGGTAGGAATATCCAGCTGACTGGCTAATTGATGATCGCGTTTGGGCTTAATACCGTTTCCAAAAATAACCGCAGGAATTCTAAAGTGATCAATAGGTACAAGGCTGGAACCAGACACGCGTGAGTCGTGATCAGCAATCACTATAAACACAGTATCGTCCCAGTAAGATGATTTTTTCGACTTTTCAATGAATGTGCCTAGGGCATAATCTGCATATTTAGCTGCGTTATTACGGCTTTGCTTTGGTTGCTCAAACAGGGCTATTTTACCGTCCGGAAATTCATAAGGGCTATGATTAGAACTACTAAAAATCAGACTAAAAAATGGCTTTTGCTGTTGTTGTAATTTATTCAGCTCTTTATCTGCTTGAGTAAATAAATCTTCGTCAGATGCGCCCCATGAACCATTAAAGTTAATGTTAGCGAAGCTTTCACTATCAACAATATCACTAAAGCCGTTACCCAAAAAGAAGCTACGCATGTTGTCAAAGTGACTTTCTCCACCATAAATAAACTGAGTATGGTAGTCCTGCTTTGCTAAAAAACTAGCCAAGGTAAAAAAGTCACGTTGTGATTTATCGAGTTTTACAACGGCGCGTGAGGGAGTCGGTGTAAAACCGGTTATAACTGCTTCAATACCGCGTACAGAGCGAGTGCCGGTAGCGTATAAGTTATCAAATCCCCAGCCCTGTTGATAAAGTGCATCTATATTAGGCGTTAAGGGTAAGCCACCTAAGGTACCTACATAACGAGCGCCCAAGCTTTCTTGCAGAATAATAACCAGGTTTTTCTTTTTACCTTGGTAGCTTGCCTGATGAAAAGTGCGGGTAGGGGCATTTGGATTATTAAATATTGCTTGAGGATTTTGCATGCTACTGCGTACTATGGCGAGTAACTCCTCTTGAGGGACCTTGCCATAATATGCCTGACTTGATTGCTCATTGGAGAGCTGTTTTAACGCAAATGCTACGCTATATGATGAATTAAGCGTGAGGTCATTCAGCAAGTGGTCGGTCGAAAATGCCACCATAGCGGGGTTTAATGGACGATGGCCTAATGAATTTCGAGCGCCTAACAGTGTTAGGCTACATATAATAACAGCTAACAGTGATAGTTTTATTGCCCCTAGGGACGAGCGGTTTTGCCATTGCTGAGTAAGAATTTTGTTAGCAAATTTAATGGTGAAAACGAGCGCTAAAACAGCGAAGAGGACTTCGAGTTTGTAACCTGAAAAAATCATTTTAGAGACTTCTTTAGGATATATAAGGTATTCAATAAATAGGCGATTAGGGCGTAAGTCGTACTCGTTAATAAACGTGGGTGTAATAACCTCAAAAAACACTAACATTGCAGCCATTATTACTAAATACCACTTTACGACTCCTCGAATATAAGCAGTTAATTTGAGAGCGTGTGCTGCAAGTGTTAGTAACAAAGCGGGGGTTATGATGTAGCATAATGTTGCTATATCAACACGTAAACCGCCTACAAAAACAAAGTGCCAGGCGCCTTCGGTAAATACACGGCCACTTTGCCACAAACTTAAACCTAATCGCGCAAAAGTTAGCAAGCATAGGAGTGCGAAAAAAAATACCGCTAAAACCCACAATGGCCCCAATACTTTTTTAGTGCTACTGATTAAGTCCATAGCACAGACCACCAAACTAAAATAGCAATAAGCATGGCGATAAAGACACTGGCAGAAGCGATGTCTTTAGCTAGGCCTGATAGTTCATGATATTCGCTACCGATGCGATCAACCACCACTTCGACTGCGGTATTGACCAACTCAGCAAATAACACAAACAATAAGCTGGCAATTAATATTAACTTGCTACTTAAAGTAATTTCTTGCAAGCAGGCAAATACGCCTAGCAAACTAAATAAAACCAACTCTTGCTGAAAAGCAGCCTCAAATCGGCTCATCCATTTTAGGCCGTTAAATGTATGGCTTAAGGTAAAAATTAGGCGCATTAGGCCTTGGCGTTTTATAACGGTTTTATTATTCATATTTTAGCTTCGCTATGGTTAATCGTTTGACATGACGCGAGTAAATCTTCAGAGGTTTGGTAGGTTTTACTCACAACACCGGTTAAGTTTAAAAGGGTATGAAAAATAGCATCGTGTGATTGCGCTAAAGTGCTATTTAAATTGTTGAGACACTTGGCTGTAATGCGCTGATTATGCTCATCAGCCCAGATGTAAAGAGGCACATGGGTTTGAGTTGTTGGTGCAAATGCATAGGGAAAGCCATGTAAGTACGCACCATTTTCACCGAGCGACTCGCCATGGTCCGACACATACAGTAATTGCTTATCAATATTGGCTGGTAGTGCCTTTAACTGTTCAATAGCTTGAGCGTTGATAAAATCACTATAAGCAATTGTATTATCGTAGGTGTTAACCAGTTCTTCTGCGCTACAGTTCTGAATATCGCTGCGGTCACAGGTTGGGCTAAACTGTTTAAATTTTTTAGGGTAGCGCTTAAAGTAAGTGGGGCCATGTGAACCCATCATATGCAGCACTATAAGCGTATTAGCCTGACTCAAGTTAGCAAGCTTGTGCTTTAATGGGGCTAGCAACGCTTCATCAAAACAGTATTTACCATCACATAGTTCGGATGCTTTGGTATCAATATTAGTGGTAGGTACGCGCGAGCAGACGTTTTTACAGCCACTGTTATTATCAACCCACAAGACATCTGCGCCTGCTTGCTGTATCAAATCAATCACGTTTTGCTGATTATCACTGTCTAAACGAGAAAAATTGGCATGAGTTTGCAGTGAAAACATACACGGTACTGACACTGCTGTGGCCGTGCCACACGACGATACATTATCGAAATAAGTGACATTATGTTTTTGTGTGTATTGGTTGGTATTGCGCTCATAGCCTTGGTAGGAAAAATTTTCAGCTCGTGCGGTTTCACCTACTACTATGACAGTAACTCGTGTTGTACTTGGCGATGCTAAAGTTGGTGTGGTATCAATATTTTTAAATTTAATATCGCTGTAAAGCAACTGGTCACGTGCATACTTATAGCCACTAGAAAGGTATTGAAATGGAATGATTTCTTTTTTCAATATACGGTTATTTCGACCTGTTGCCGCGTAATCGGCGTAAAAGTTTACTACCACTAAAGCAATCAAAGCACCGCATGCTAGTAACAGTTTAATACGACTGAGTATTTCTTTGTGTGGGCGGGCACAGTTTACGTTTATACGACTCAAAACAAAGGCAGGTAATGCGCCAAAAAGCAGTAAAAAGCCAACAAGTTGCAAGTTTAAATAGCTTAACGCTTCACTAGAGTCCGTCTCTGCTGCGTTTTGTATCATTGAGTAATCAAATACCACTCCATAGTTTAATGAGCCGTAAAGTGCGGCACTTGAAAGCACGAGTAGTAAGTAGTTGATGGGTTTTAATAGCCCTCGAACAGACACCAAAGAAAAAAATATAACTAATAAACATACAAGTAGTAGCGGTACAGAAAATAGAAATAACCACGAAAATGTGTGCAGCGAAGTAATAGCGCTAAACGCACCATGCATAAATGGAATATTAATGATTAAGCCGTAATAGCATGCCATTAAAATAACAAATGCATTAGCGCTGCAGTTAAAGTAAAAGCGCTTTTTGGTGTTTGCTTGCGATTGCTTACTGAGTTTGAAAATTGAATTCATAACACATCTCTTTTTAGTGAACGTTGTTATGCTAGGTCGTCACACTTAAGAAACACTTAAGAAGTCAATTTATTTTATTTTGTGAGCTATAAAATACAGCGGTTTGCTAAAAATTAATCAAACCATAATTCACCGTTATAAGAATAGTGAATTTCCTGAGTTGAAATGAAGGGATAAAAAATTCACTTTGTTTAGGTTGTTTGAATTTTAAAACCTAGGCCGGCGTGTTTTTATAATTATTTTGGATTGAATTTGATGTTGACTTAGCGCCCTGAGCGCGGTACTAATATAAAAAGACAGCGAAACAAGAGTTTCGTAATTACAGAGATTAAATGGTATTAAATTTTATGCTTAACAATGCACTTAACCTAGTCCTGATTATTATCGTGGTGATTATTCCCGCGAGGGCTTCGTAGTGCTTTAAAAAACTAAGCATTGAAAAGCCCTCCGCACTTAACCGTCCGGGGGGCTTTTTAGTTTTAAGATTAAATTTTAACGGGTTGTCACACAGGAATGAGGATTTACTAATGACAGGCGCAGAACTAACAATTGATTTACTCGCCAAGCACGGCGTAGATGAAGTATTTGGCTACCCAGGTGGTGCTATTATGCCCATCTACGATGCCTTGTATGGTGCGCCTGTAAAACATTACCTCACTCGCCATGAACAAGGCGCAGGGTTTGCAGCTGTAGGTTATGCACGCAGTACTGGCCGCTTAGGTGTATGTTTAGCAACATCAGGCCCGGGTGCTACTAACTTAATTACCGCATTGGCTGATGCCATGATGGACTCAGTGCCTTTACTTGCCATCACCGGGCAAGTACCAACCGCAGCTATTGGTTCTGACGCCTTTCAAGAAATAGACGTGTTGGGTATGTCGCTTTCATGCACAAAACACAGTTATATGGTTGAGCGAGCAGAAGATTTAGCCGAAATATTACAAGAGGCGATGCATTTAGCGCAAAGCGGTCGACCAGGCCCTGTTTTGGTTGATATCCCCAAAGACATTCAAATGGCGCAAGTACCTTTTAAACCTTGGTTAGCGGTAGATGAATATTTGCCTCAACTAGATCTAAATCAAGTTGCTATTGCTAACCAATTACTCAGTGAAGCCAAACAGCCTGTTGCTTATGTTGGTGGCGGGGTCCATGCCGCTAATGCGCAAGCGCAGTTAATGCAATTTTTAAATAAAACGCAAATGCCAGCGGTTTCAACCCTTAAAGCATTGGGTAGTGTATTACCTGATTACGAATATGATTTAGGCATGCTAGGTATGCATGGCGGTCAAGCGGCTAATTTAGCGGTGCAAGAATGTGATGTCTTAGTGTGTATTGGCGCACGCTTTGATGACCGTGTAACGGGCAATTTAGCTAAGTTTGCTGCAAAAGCAAACGTAATTCATTTAGACATAGATGCAGCCGAGGTCGGAAAACGTAAACCCGTAAAAGCGTCATTAATTGCTGATTTAAAAACTTCTCTCCCTGCACTTGAGTGCGTGGTTACACCAAAAGCGTGGTGCGATCATAGTAAACAAATGAAGGTCAAGCACGCGTGGCGCTACGACTACCCTGGTGAAAAAGTATTTGCTCCTTACTTACTTAATCAACTTAGCCAGCGTATGCCAAGCACTAGTGTGGTGTGTTGTGATGTAGGCCAGCACCAAATGTGGGTAGCTCAGCACATGAAGTTTAGCCACCCTTGCAACCATTTGAGCAGTGGTGGTGCAGGCACTATGGGATTTGGTTTACCCGCGGCTATAGGTGCACAGATAGCGCGTAAAGATGACTTTGTGATCACCGTTTCAGGCGATGGTTCAATCATGATGAACATTCAAGAGCTTGCCACTATTCGCCGTAATAATTTACCAGTAAAAATACTGATACTTGATAACCAGCGCTTAGGAATGGTGCGCCAATGGCAAGAACTATTTTTTGAAGGGCGTTACAGCGAAACTAACCTATCAGACAACCCTGACTTTGTACAACTTGCTGCTGTGTTTGGCATTCCTGGGCAAACTATTACCCATGCCAACCAAGTGGATGATGCAATCACTGCCTTATTAAATAGCGATGGACCCTATATTGTTCATGCTTGTATCGATGATAAAGAAAACGTATGGCCACTTGTTCCGCCTGGAGCTGCCAACGATGAAATGATGACGGAGAAAGCACAATGAAACACAACTTAACTATTGCCTTAAAAAGTCAAAGTGTCGCAATCGAGCGCTTTTTACGTGTGGTGCGTCATCGTGGTTTTGACTTGACTCACTTACAGCTCAATATGGACGATGGTCAATATAATATGGCAATGACGGTTGATAGTGATAAACCAATTTACTTGCTTACTAGCCAGTTAAATAAATTGGTTGATGTGAAACATGTGACGCTACAAAGCTTACAGCAACAGGCTGTATAAAATAAATTTAACGAATTTTACGAATAACCGATTATTTGGTTATTCATCAATTTTTAGAATGAGGAATGCCCGCATTAATTGCGGCAAACACTGAGGTAACTATGGCTAAATTAAGAAGTGCAACTACCACTGAAGGGCGTAAACGCGCAGGCGCAAGAGCATTATGGCGTGCAACAGGCATGACTGATACCGACTTTGGTAAGCCAATTATTGCTGTTGTGAACTCATTTACGCAATTTGTACCGGGGCACGTGCATCTTAATCAGCTTAGTGAACTGATGGCTGAAACCATTACTCAGGCCGGTGGTGTACCAAAAGAATTTAATACCATTGCTATCGATGACGGTATTGCCATGGGTCACGGCGGTATGCTTTATTCACTGCCATCGCGCGATTTAATTGCCGACTCAGTAGAGTATATGGTGAACGGCCATTGTGCCGATGCGATGATTTGTATTTCTAACTGCGACAAAATCACCCCTGGAATGATGTTAGCGGCGCTGCGTTTAAATATACCCGTTATTTTTGTATCGGGCGGCCCAATGGAAGCAGGTAAAACCAAATTAGCGAATATCGATATTAAGCTCGATTTGGTTGATGCTATGGTTAAAGGCGCTGATGAATCGGTAAGTGATGCCGACTCTGAGCAAGTTGAGCGTTCTGCATGTCCTACTTGTGGGTCGTGTTCAGGGATGTTTACCGCCAACTCTATGAACTGTTTACTAGAAGCAATTGGCCTTGCGCTTCCAGGTAATGGGACCACGCTTGCGACCCATAAAGACCGCAAACAACTGTATGTTGAAGCGGGGGCGCGCATTGTTGATTTATGCCGTGAGTACTACCAAAAAGATAATCAAGACGTACTGCCTCGTGCTATCGCTAATAAAACCGCATTTATGAACTCTATGGTGGTTGATATTGCTATGGGCGGTTCATCAAATACGGTATTGCATCTACTCGCAGCAGCACAAGAAGCCGGCGTTGATTTTGATATGTCACACATTGATGAGCTTTCACGTAAAACCCCGTTTTTATGTAAAGTTGCTCCAGCTACAGCGCAATACCACATTGAAGACGTACACCGTGCTGGTGGCATGATGGCGATAGTTCGCGAGCTTGGAAAGGCAGGGTTAGTTGATTTATCTGTAAACCACGTAGCGGGTATGACAATGGGTGAACTGGTTAAAAAATGGGATGCAACCGATCCGAACAACGAAGCTGCGCAAAAGTTTTACCGTGCAGGCCCCGCTGGTATTCGTACCACCAAAGCAATGAGCCAAGATTGTCGTTGGGATGAGGGTGACAACGACCGTGAAAACGGCTGTATCCGCAGTGTTGAACATGCATTTCGTCAAGATGGCGGCCTGGCGGTACTTGCCGGTAACTTAGCGGTTGATGGCTGTATTGTTAAAAGTGCGGGGGTTGTCGATGAAATGCTGCACTTTGAAGGTACTGCGGTTGTGTATGAGTCACAAGATGATTCTGTAGAAGGGATTTTAAATGGCGAGGTAAAAGCCGGCGATGTGGTGGTTATTCGCTACGAAGGGCCTAAAGGCGGCCCTGGTATGCAAGAAATGCTATACCCAACTAGCTATTTAAAATCAAAAGGTTTGGCAGAGCAGTGTGCATTAATTACTGATGGGCGTTTTTCAGGTGGCACGTCGGGTTTATCGATTGGGCATGTATCGCCAGAAGCTGCCAGCGGTGGCGCAATTGCTTACGTTGAAAACGGCGATAAAATTATCATCGATATTGCCACCCGAGAAATTACGCTGGCGTTAAGCGATGAAGAGCTTGAAGCTCGCAAGCAAAAACAACTGGCTCGTGGTAAACAAGCGTATAAACCGCTTAATCGTGATCGTTATGTATCATCTGCGCTTAAAGCGTATGCGCTACTTGCAACCAGCGCAGATAAAGGTGCGGTTCGCGATTTAGCCAAACTGGAGGAGCTTAGCTAGTTATGGTTTCTCAAGAACTCGATTATTTTCGCGCGATTATCCAAGCCAATATGGAGCCTTTAGCCAAGGTGACTGAGGTAAGTGAAATGGCCGAATTGAGTGCACGATTAGGTAATCATGTTTGGTTAAAACGTGAAGATCAGCAGCCCGTGTACTCGTTTAAATTACGCGGCGCTTTTAATAAATTAAATAAGCTGCCAAAAGGCTCGGTTGTGATCACCGCATCTGCAGGTAACCATGCTCAGGGTGTGGCACTAAGTGCCTCATACTTAGGACATAAAGCCACCATTGTGATGCCCGTGACCACACCTGAAATAAAGGTTAATGCGGTAAGAGCATTGGGTGGTGAAGTCGTATTGCATGGCCATCAATTTGATGCCGCAAAGGCGTATGCGCTGGAATTAACTGAGCAGCGAAACGGTGTATTTGTGCCGCCATTTGATGACCCTGATGTGATTGTTGGTCAAGGTACGGTTGCCCGTGAATTAATGCAACAGCTTAACGATTTAGATGTGGTGTTTATTCCTGTTGGCGGCGGCGGCTTGCTGGCAGGTATGGCGGTATACATTAAATCGCTGCGCCCCGATATCAAAGTAATAGGGGTCGAGGCGAATGAAAGCGCCTGCTTAAAAGCTGCTTTAGCAGCAGGCGAGCCGGTAGAGCTAGATCGGGTTGGCAGCTTTGCCGATGGTGTTGCCGTAAAAATAATTGGTAGCGAAACATTTAGATTGGCACAAAAGTTTTGCGATGAAGTAGTCACCGTATCAGACGATGAAATATGTGCAGCCATGCAAGATATTTTTGTGTCAACCCGAGCTATTGCAGAGCCTTCAGGGGCACTTGCAACTGCAGGGCTTAAAAAATGGAGCCAACAATCAGGATTAAAAGGGTTGAATTTAGCTGCTATTTTATCAGGAGCTAACTTAAATTTTGACCGCTTACGCTATGTGGCTGAACGCACTGCGCTGGGTGAGAAAAACGAAGCTTTATTAGCCGTGACCATTGATGAAAAACGCGGTAGTTTTAAACAGTTTTGTGCATCTTTAGGTGGGCGTGCTATTACCGAGTTTAACTATCGTTATGCGGGGCCTGGCGAGGCGCAAATTTTTGTTGGTATTGCACTGCGTCAAGGGTTAGCAGAACTTGAAGAGCTTAAACAAAGTCTAACAGATAACAAATATACCTTTTGCGATTTGTCAGATAACGAATTAGCAAAGCTACATGTACGCTATATGGTTGGTGGTAAAGCCCCAGAGCAGTTACATGAACGCTTACTGCGGTTTGAGTTTCCTGAGTACCCGGGCGCATTAGCGCGCTTTTTAGATACGCTGGGTAGTAACTGGAATATCACTTTATTTCACTACCGCAATCATGGCGGGTCAATGGGGAATGTATTAGCAGGCTTTGCTATTGAACCAAGCCAATATGAGATGTTTAATGAGCACTTAAATCGGCTAGGTTACAGTGTTCAAGATGAAACTCACAACCCTTGTTTTACTCAGTTTTTAACTACCCAACCTCAAGCAGAAAAGCTTGAAAAAATCGCTCTAGCCTAACTCTATCCTAAGCAAGCATCTTATCCCGATGCTTGCTTTATTAGCTGTTTTACATATAGTTATAATTAATTATCATGTTTATGGAAGCCTGCTTTGCTACTTAAAGGAATAATAATTAGCATCTGCTTTTTTTGTAGCCAGTTAATGGCGCAGGAATCAGTCACGTTACAATTAAAGTGGACGCACCAATTTCAATTTGCTGGCTATTACATGGCCAAACAAAAAGGCTTTTATAATGAGGCCGGTTTAGACGTCAATATAGTTCCTGCCGATCCAAAACGGCCAAATAGTTTTGGTGCGGTAGAGCGAGGAGAGGCGCAATTTGGTGTAGCACATTCAGGTATATTAGAACGCCGTATTGCCGGTGAACCCTTTGTAGCCATGGCTGCCATATTACAGTTTTCTCCTTACTGTTGGATGGTAAAAGAAACTTCAGATATTTTTCATGCTCGTGATTTTATTAACAAGCGTGTAAGTGAAGTCAGCAAAGAGAGTAATTCTGAGTTACTAACTATGCTTAAGCGCAGTGGTATTGATACCGAAAAACTGGCTGTTTACAAAGGCGATGAATTACAACAAGCATGGATGGAAAATAAATTAGATGCCATAGAAGTGTATGTTACCGACCTACCTTATCATATGGATCAGCAAGGGGTTGCTCATAGACTTATATGTCCACAACGTTATGGGATGGATGTATACGCGGATATTTTATTTACCAGCGATAGTATGGTTAAGTATCACCCCGATACGGTAGAAAAGTTTTATCAAGCAAGTTTAAAAGGGTGGCGCTACGCGGTAATGAATATGGATGAAGCCATTGCTATTACCCAGCAGTTTTATGCGCCTGATCGCAGCTTCCATCAACTGGCATATGAGGCAGAGGTACTGAAAGACTATATTGCTCCACCGAGTACTAATGTGGGTAATATGTCGATGGCCAAATGGCGTTTAATTGCTGATTTATATGAGGTTGATCAAACAAAGTTTGATGAAGTAAAAGCTGATTTTATTTATAAATATAAAAAACAAGAAACGCTGCAGCTTTCTTGGATGCTGATTGCGGCCATTATAATAAGCATTATTTCTATCCCCCTCTATTTACGTTTAATGTTTAAATCGCGCTAGTGGATTACTTACTCTATTCCCTTGCTCTACTAGGTAAAAAAATAACCGCTTAAATAGGCGCTATTGTGCTGGTATAATTAATTGTCTTTTTTATATCCTAAGCTGTTATGACCTTAACTGAGCAATTTTCTGCCCTCGACTCGTTGCTAATGAATACTCGCTCGTATTGGCAATGCACTGCGTTTGATTTTGACGTCTTACCTTGGCCTGAATTACATGCACCCTTAAGCGCTTTATCTGACCAGGCAGTTGCCGAGTTAGACTCTGATCAAGAGCAGCTTTATCAGTTTTTTTCATCTTATATTCCCGCTGTTGAGCAACTTAGCCGATTAGTGTCATTACCTGCCATTCCCAACAGTCGAAAGGAATACCCGTTTTGGATCAGTAATGGTATTAAAGGTCGAAAGTTTACTCAGTTACAAGACTTTGTTGGCGCATTACCCGCTAGTAGCCAGCCTGTATTGGAGTGGTGTGCAGGTAAAGGCCATTTAGGACGAATGTTAGCTTTTAATGGTGCGCAAAGTGTCCACAGCGTTGAGCTACAATCTCATTTGTGTGAACAAGGGCAAAAAAGTGCTCAGCAGCAGGGACTGGCAATGCAATTTAGCCAAGCCGATGTCCTCAAAGATAATACTCAGGATTTTTTCAACCCACACACTCATGCCGTCGCTTTACATGCCTGCGGCGCGTTACACCAAACGTTTATGTATCAAGCTAGTGCGGCAAAAGTACCACAAATTAGCTTTTCACCTTGTTGCTATCATTTATTTACTGATAATAATTACCTAGTGATGAGCGAGTACGCTCAGCAAAGCAGGCTTAATTTAACCCACAGAGATTTAAAGCTCGCCCTGCAAGAAACGGTTACAGCTCCTTCGCGAGTAGGTAAAGTGCGAAAAACAGAAGTGGAGTGGCGACTTGGATTTGATGCCTTAAGAAAGTCACTTACTGGTGAGTCAGTGTATGTCAGCGTTCCTTCAGTAAATAAAGCGATATTTTCAGATTCGTTTGCAGCGTTTTGTAACTGGGCAGCTGATAAAAAAGCTTTAAAGCTACCAAAAGATATTGATTACAATAAGTTTTTATTGATTGGGCAGGCGCGAAAAAAAGTAACAGAGCGAGTTGAACTGGTTCGACATGTGTTTAGAAGAGCAATAGAAGTTTGGCTTGTGCTCGATCGTGCTTTATATTTGCAGCAGCAAGGCTATGACGTCAGTGTTAATACATTTTGTGAGAAGCAATTAACACCCCGTAATATTTTAATTTTAGCCAGTTTAAAAACGCCCTCGACCTAAAAGAGATGTAATGAGAAATTTAAATAACTTACTAGAAAATAATAAACGCTGGGCATCAAGAACGAGCGAAGCGAACCCTGAATTTTTTAAAATTTTATCGATGCAGCAAAACCCAGAATACTTATGGATTGGTTGCTCTGACTCACGGGTGCCAGCTAATCAAATTGTTGATTTACTGCCGGGTGAGCTGTTTGTGCACCGTAATGTTGCCAACGTAGTCGTTCACACCGATCATAATTGTTTATCGGTTATGCAGTACGCGGTCGAAGTATTAAAAGTAAAACATATTATGGTTGTTGGCCACTACGGTTGCGGTGGCGTGCAAGCGGTACTAAACGAGGACCGTTTTGGCTTTATTGATAACTGGCTCCGCCACGTTGGTGATGTAAAAGAAAAACACCTAGAGCAACTTAATGCTCTGCCAGAAAAACAACGCCTGGATCGTTTAATAGAACTCAATGTGATTGAGCAAGTGCGTAACGTATCACGAACCAGCATTGTTCAAGATGCATGGTTAAGAGGCCAGGAACTCACGGTGCATGGTTGGGTATATGGCTTAGAAAATGGTCATTTGCATGACTTAGAATCGGTAGTTAGTTGCGCCGAAGAAGAGTGTGAAAGCTATAAAAAAGCAGTACACCATGTACTAAATAAATCTGCGGACAGTCACCTTTAATATGGCTAAAACGGCGCTAATAATCGGCAGTACCGGCTTAGTTGGCAGCCAGTTATTACAACAGCTGTTAGCATCTCCTTGCTATTCAAAGGTAGTGAGTTTATCGCGCCGCCAATTAGACTTTTCCCACCCTAAATTAATTAGCCATGTTATTGATTTTGAAAATTTGACGCATTATGTTGAATTGTTCAAAGGTGACGTGTTCTTTTCTTGCTTAGGGACCACATTAAAGCAAGCGGGTAGTGTGGCTGCACAACGTAAAGTTGATTTTGAATACCAATTTATTTGCGCGCAAATGGCGGCCAATAACGCTGTTCCGCATTATTGTTTGGTATCGTCAAGTGGCGCAAATGCACATAGTATGAGCCGTTACCTAAAAATAAAAGGGGAGCTTGAGCAGCAGGTAAAGCAGCTTGGCTTTGCACGCTTGAGTATTTTGCAACCGTCTTTATTAGTCGGCGAGCGTTCAGAGCTTAGAATTGCAGAAAAGCTCGGTGAGGTGGTACTTCCACTGCTGATGCGTTTTGGCATCCTCAAACGGTATAGACCCATTACCGGTGAGCAAGTAGCTAATAAATTGCTGAGGGTAAGTATAGAGCAGCAACAAGCAACGGGTTACTATGTGCTGGACGAGCTATTTGAATAACTGAGTGATTAGCGCCATAAAGCAGGTTCGTCTATGGCGTTATATTTATTATTCAGCGTCTGTTTTTGCTGATAATTGCTGTTCAAGTATCGCTACTTTTGCTTCTAATTCAGTTAGCTTTTCACGGGTGCGGATCAGCACTTGGCTTTGAATATCAAACTCTTCACGGCTTACAAAGTCCATTTCGGCAAGCTTATTTTGTAACACTTGCTTGGTTTTACCTTCAAGTGTGTCAGCCAGGTTTTTTACGCCTTGTGGCATGTTATTAGTGATCTGTTTCGCAATTTCTTCAAGTTTTGCTGGGTTAATCATAGTCGTCCCTTGCCTGTTGCCTAAAATGATAATAACTAATATTACCTTATTGGCTAGGCGTATTGTAGTGATTACGTTAAAATTGCCCGTCTTTTTGCAATCAGCTGGTCGTTATGAAACTCAATCCTAAACAAGATGAAGCGGTAAAGTACATTAGTGGTCCTTGCTTAGTATTAGCCGGCGCAGGCTCGGGTAAAACACGAGTTATCACCAACAAAATTGCGTACTTAGTACAGAAATGTGAGTATCAAGCGCGTAATATTGCGGCGGTTACCTTTACCAATAAAGCGGCTAAAGAAATGCGCGAGCGGGTTTTGCAAACCTTAGGCAAACAAGAGTCTAAAGGTTTATGGGTGTCTACCTTTCATACGCTTGGGCTTGAAATCATCAAAAAAGAGTTAAAAACACTGGGTTTTAAGCCTGGTTTTTCGCTGTTTGATGACCAAGATACGAATCAATTACTTGCTGATTTAACCGAAGACGAGCTTAAAAAAGACAAAGACCTATTGAACCTGCTAAAAATGCAAATTGGTAGCTGGAAGAATGAACTCATTTTACCAGAGCGAGCTATTCGCGAAGCCAGAGAGCCGCAAAAGGCATTGTTTGCTCAGCTTTATGCGCGTTATCAAAATCAATTAAGAGCGTATAACGCGCTGGATTTTGATGATTTAATTATGATCCCCACACTGCTTTTAAGCAGTAATGCTACATCACGTGAGCGTTGGCAACAGCGCTTTCGCTATTTACTGGTAGATGAATATCAAGATACCAATACCAGTCAATATCAATTAGTGAAATTACTAGTAGGCGAACGAGCACGCTTTACTGTGGTGGGAGATGACGATCAGTCAATTTACTCTTGGCGTGGTGCTCGTCCACAAAACTTGGTGTTATTAAGTAAAGATTACCCTGGGCTTCGATTAATAAAACTAGAACAAAACTACCGTAGTGCAGGGCGCATTCTTAAAGCAGCCAATATCTTAATTGCAAATAACCCCCATGAGTTTGAAAAGAAGCTGTTTAGTGAGTTGGGCTATGGTGAGCAAATTAAAGTCATTGGTTGTCGCGATGAAGAACATGAATCAGAACGTGTGGTTGCAGAAATTATTTCTCATAAATTTATGAAACGTACCAGCTATAAAGATTACGCCATTTTGTACCGAGGTAACCACCAAGCGCGTGGTTTTGAAAAGTCGTTAATGAGTAACCGTATCCCGTATAAAATTAGTGGCGGGATGTCGTTTTTTTCACGTTCTGAAATTAAAGATATCATGGCTTACTTACGTCTTCTGGTGAATCAAGAAGATGACAATGCTTTTTTAAGAATTGTGAATACCCCACGTCGTGAAATAGGTACAGTTACGCTTGAAAAGCTCGGCACCTTAGCTAATGAAAAACACCAAAGCTTGTTTGCGACCTGCTTTGATAATGACTTAGGGTATAGATTAAAAGGCCGTGGTTTAAATGCATTATCAGGGTTTGCTAGGTGGGTGGTTGAGCTTTCAGATAACGCAGTGCGCAGTGATACACTGGAGGCGGTTAAAGATTTAGTGCGTAATATTAATTACGAAGCTTACTTGTATGAATCATCGCCAAGTGCCAAAGCCGCCGAAATGCGGATGAAAAATGTGTCCGAGCTGTATCGCTGGATAACAGACATGTTAACAGGCGATGCCGATAATCCGCCAATGACACTGGCTGAAGTGGTTAGTAAGTTGACCCTGCGCGATATGCTTGAGCGAAACGAAGAAGAAGATGAAGCTGATGCCGTGCAATTACTTACGCTGCATGCCTCAAAAGGACTCGAGTACCCCTATGTATTTATGGTCGGTATGGAAGAAGGATTGTTACCACACCAAGTAAGCATTGATGAAGATAATGTGGATGAAGAGCGCCGCCTTGCCTATGTAGGTATTACCCGTGCGCAGCAAGAGCTCACCTTAACCTATGCTAAAATTCGTCGCCAGTTTGGTGAAACATCACAAACAGAGCTCAGTCGATTTGTGCAAGAGTTACCGCAAGATGACTTAGCCTTTGAAAACAAAAAAGCGCCTAACACCCAAGCTGAACGGATGGAAAAAGGCCAAGCTCGGGTTGCCAACTTAAGAGCAATGCTGAAAAAGCCACAATAATATATGTTTAGTGTTATTTTAATTCTGAATTTTTAAGTGTAGCTGGTATAGCGCTGGTTAGTGGGTGCTGTTTAGCAACGAATAGGTTTAGACCGTGTTTATCTAAAAGGGCTCTAAAGTTTAATATTGATGGGCCTTTAGCAATCACTTTTATCTGTTTAAGCTTAGTAATAGCGAGCACCCCCTGCAACTGCAAATCGTAGCTTTCTTGTTGTAATACTCGTTTACTGAAGGTGGAGCTAAGCAGTAAATAATCACACTCTATTTCAGTCACCAAATTAAGCTCGCATTTGTCTTTTGCGAAATTGTTTAAGCCAATCGAATAACCGAGTTTCTTAAGCTGTTTTAAGTTCTCTAATTGCTGTGCACTGGCATAACGCAGCTCCTGCTCATCAAATAACAAGCAAAGCTGTTCATTGTTTACCGACTGTTTTAGTGTTGCTTTTAGTAAAGAAAACTCATGCTCTTCTAACAGTAAGCTTGAGCAAGGCAATAGCGCAACGGCTATTTCTGCATTTTGTGCTTGTTGATAAGCTTGTTGAATGAGTTGTAGTTCAACTTTGGCATGCTGTTCTTTATCATTAGCAAATTTCTTTAAAATATCAAAACTGGTAAAGCCAAGGACTGGGTGTTCACCAAAAGCCTCTAATAACGATGCACTCTGATAATGCTCATCTAAGGTTATAATATCTGAGCTACGAAACGTCATAGGTAATACATCAAGATGATGCAATGTTTGTGACTCATGTTGCAACATAGGCTCAGTGAGCAGTGGATGAAATAACTCAAAGCGGTTTTTACCTGAATTTTTAGCATAATACATAGCAGCATCGGCGTCGCGAATGATTTCATCGGTATGTTTATAGCTTTGCTTTGAATAGGTTATCCCAATACTGGCGCCACTTTGTACACACACGCCTTTAGTACAAAACGGCTTTTGCATAATTTTTATAATGCGATTGGCAACATCTTCTGCCTGATTTGGCTCAGTTAAATGGGTTAGTAATACTACAAACTCATCTCCGCCTAGACGAGCTAATAAGTCATGATCACGAATACATTGTGAGAATAATTTACTAACACTAATTAAAAACTCATCGCCGGCATGATGCCCGAGTTGATCATTAATATCTTTAAACTTATCAAGATCAATAAACAGCACTGCAAAGTGTTCATCGCTATGGCGTTGATAATACTGTAGGGTTTTTTCTAGTTGAGTTAAAAATAAATTCCGATTTGGTAAGCCTGTTAGTGAGTCATGGTGAGCATCGTGATAAAGCTGTTGTTCTATTTTTTACGTTCATCTATTTGCATTTGCAAATGTAAATTTGCTTGGCTCAATTCTTTAGTTTTTTCATTAACTCGTGAGGCAAGTTCTTCGTGGCTCTTTTTTAGTGCCTGTGAAGCTAATTTTGTTTGTAATACCGTGGCAATTTGATGCGATACAAAGGTGATCAGTTCTGCATCATCATGTGTAAAAAGGTGTTCATTATTATAAGCTTGGCAAACAATTAACCCTATAACGCCTTGCGAAGTTTTTAGTGGAGCGCCTAGCCAGCTGGTGGCTCTTTTCGATTCATCAATTGGTTTTTCACGCTCTACAATGCCACTATTTAATAACTCTTGTGCTCTTTGCGGATGAATTATTTGTGTTTCTTCGGTGCTTATCACCAGTTCACTGTAGCCTTTTGCAAAGCGCCGTGGTTGAGTGCTGCCTTGAAATTCATCAACACTGTAGGGAAAACTGATCCAACCTGATTCCTTATCATACAAGGCAATATAAAGGTTTTTCGCGTAAGTAATGGTTTTTATTATTTCGTGTATTTGAAAATAAGCATCATCTAAATTTTTAGCTTGGGTTGTCAGCTCTGAAATTTTAAATAATATCTGTTGGCGTTGCAGGGCACTTTTACGCTGTTGTATTTCAATGTTTAATGCGTCATTACTTTGCGTTAATGCTCGGGTTCTTAATTTTACTTCTGATTCGAGTAACTCTCGTTTTTTAACCCGTTCAATTGCGGTGGCTAAATAGAGTGACATGGCCTCAAGCAGGTTTATTTGTTGCGAACTATAACCTTGTTGTGTGTCGTAACTTTGCGCGGCTAACACACCAATAATGTTTCTTTCTTGATAAACCGGAACGCCTACCCAGTGTTCTGCAGGTGTACCCAATGCTTTAAATAAGCCTTGCTGGGCAGCATCATGCATTTGCTGTTTGGTAAAGTAAGTGGTTTTTCCTTGCTTGAAGACATAACCCGTTGCGCCTTCTTCAAAATTATTATCTCGATTAAGTGGTACTGCAATGCCATCTTTTTCATCAGAAAAATAAGATAATTCTAACTGTTGTGATTGGGGGTCAACCAGTACAACATAAAAGCTTTTACTCGGAACATACTTTTGTAAAATGTCATGAATAGCAGGGTAGAGTAAGGTTAGCTCGGCAACAGTACTTGCTTGCTCTGATAATTGTATCAGGGCATTGTGGAGGTGGTAGGCATGTTTGTACTTTTTTAACAGTGCTTTTAATCGTTTGTTTTGGCGCACTACGCTATTAGGTACAGTGAGTTTATCTTCCAATGATGTTTAACCAGTTATAATTTTTTGTATAGTTATTAATCATTATAGTTCCACTTTTAACATTTTGCGTCAAGTAGATATTTTTCTTAATTGTGCAGCGAAAAGTCGGGAATTAGGAACAAAAAAGGCTTACTAAAGAGTAAGCCTTTTATTTAAAACTTTTTGCGCTAGCTAATTTTAGTTAGCAGTCATAAAATCGATTGCTGCGCTTATTTCATCATCAGAACAATCCATACACGTACCACGCGGTGGCATTGCATTAAAACCATTGATCGCATGGTCTAATAAGGTGTCACTACCTTTAGCAAGGCGCGGTGCCCAATCGTCAGCTGATTTAGGAGCACCTAAAGCACCAGTGCCATGACAAGCAAAACAGGCTGCTTGATATACTTGCTCGCCTGAACGAGGACCTGTAGGTGCAGCAACCGCTACTTTCTCACCTTCAAGGTAAACAGCACCAATAGGCGCTAAACGTTTTTTAATTGCATCTTCAGTCATAGAGTTATCATATGGCTGTGCGTATGCGGTGGTTGCTAGCACAAGTAATGCTGCAGCTGATAGTTTTTTCATTTTGCCTTGCCCACTTCAATTTGAACGTGATCAATCACGATTTTAAATGACGGAATTTAGAACAATTATAACTCCACTCAGTGATTTATAAAATGCTCAGAGTCGATTTTATTTATAAATACGACTAATGATTGTCCTAACTCAATAAATTACCTAAATAAAACGGGATCATTAGACATCTAAATGCGATCAGAACCCTAATAATTAGCTAATGGCCAATACGTTACGTACTAGTTTTTCGATTCCTGCATCGGCATCCATAATTGATTGTGCCAACATATAAGCAGGTGTTGTAACCAGCTTATTATTTTTATCAATAACAATATCATCCACTTTACACTCAATATGCTCAGCGCCTAATGTGGTTAAAGCATCGGCCGTGTCGCTATCATTACCAATAGTGAGCTGTGGTTTATTATAAATGAATGGCAATAAAGCGGGTGCAATACACATATAACCGGTGGCTTTATTTGCTTTTGCAAATGCTTTACAAGCGCTCAGTACTTCGTCATTTACTTTCGCGTTAGTGCCATTAATAGCAAAGTCAGATAAGTTTTTAGCTACACCAAAGCCGCCAGGAATAATTAAAGCGTCAAATTGTGTAATGTCTAATTCAGCGAGTGACTTTATATTGCCACGGGTGATTCGAGCCGATTCCACTAATACATTACGCGACTCTGCCATTTCTTCACCAGTAATGTGATTAAGAGTATGGTACTGCGTAATATCGGGTGCAAAACACTGATATTTCGCGTTGTTTTTTTCAATGTGTAATAAAGTAAGCACTACTTCATTAATTTCACTGCCATCAAATACGCCACAACCTGCTAAAATTACCGCTATATTTTTCATATTATTTTGCTCCATTGAAGTCATTTTAATAAAGTTTAACACGACGAATCAGCCTATCTAAAAATTTATTTGCTGGTTTTTTAGCCGCAAAGTAAGTTGTTATGCGCTATATGCCATTTGATAACTAGTAAGGGTAAAAAAATTATAAAGGATCGCTATGATCTTTGATCCATTATGCTAGAATGCTCATCCAGTTATTTAAATGGACGTAAATAATCAAAGTGGGTTACAACACCAGTAACGGTTTAAATGCCTTTTCCACATTGATAAAAAAATAATAAAAAAGAACCTCGAATTATCTTTTTTAAACAAAACAATAAATTACAAACTAATCTAAGCATTTTGCTATGTTTCGGATGGATAGTTTGTGGGTGTTATCTACATAGTTATCCACAAGTTGCTAAAAATGTAGCGCCCTTAATCACATTAATTCACAGTCGTTTTATTTACTGCCTTATGGCATGCTTATACTTATATTACTTTTTTGTATTTAGGATCCAATTTTACCATGGCTCAGATCCCCGAAAACCCGCTTATTCTTGTTGATGGCTCTTCATATTTGTTTCGTGCTTATCATTCTCCACCTCATTTAACTAATTCTAAAGGTGAAGCCACTGGCGCCATTTATGGCGTGGTAAACATGTTGAAAAGTTTGATCAAACAATACGATCCCTCACATATGGTGGTGGTGTTTGATGCCAAAGGTAAAACTTTTAGAAATGACATGTACAGCGAGTATAAAGCGAATCGTCCGCCAATGCCTGATGATCTGCGTACCCAAATAGCGCCGCTACATAGCATTATTAAAGCGATGGGCTTTCCATTAATTAGTATTGAAGGTGTAGAAGCCGATGACGTGATTGGTACATTTGCGCGCATTGCTTCTGAGCAACAACGCCATGTATTAGTATCAACTGGCGATAAAGATATGGCGCAGTTGGTTAATGAGCATGTTACTTTGATCAATACCATGACCGACAGTATTTCAGATCCCGACACTGTGGTTGAAAAGTTTGGTGTTGGACCTGAGCTTATTATCGATTATTTAGCCTTAATGGGCGATAAAGTAGATAATATTCCTGGTGTTGAAGGGTGCGGGCCTAAAACTGCGGTTAAATGGTTACAAAAGTACGGATCGCTTCAGGGCGTAATTGATAATGCTGCTGATATCAAAGGTAAAATAGGTGAAAAGCTTGCAAAAGCGATTGATCATTTACCATTAAGCTATGAACTTGCCACTATTAAGTGTGATGTGGAGGTTGAATCTGATCTTGATACTTTTAAATTGCAAACACCGAATAAAGACGAATTAATTGCCTTATACGGTGAGTGTGAATTCCGTCGCTGGTTAGCTGAATTACTAGACAATCCAAAAGATGCTGACACACATTTAGCGGTTCCAACCCAAGAGAATGAGTTGCCAAAAGTTGAAGATGCGCACTATGAAACGATTTTAACTGAGGCCCAATTTAATACATTGATAGAGCAGCTCAATGAAGCTGAGCTATTTGCTTTTGATACTGAAACAACCAGTTTAGAGTATATGAAAGCGCAGTTGGTAGGGATGAGTTTCGCAGTAAAAGCAGGGGAAGCCGCCTACTTACCGGTTGCACATGATTACCCAGGTGCGCCTGAACAGCTAAGCCTTGAATTTGTGATGCAAAAGCTTGGGCCAATATTAGCTGACGAAAATAAAGCTAAAGTTGGTCAAAATTTAAAATATGATAAAAGTGTGCTTGCCAATGCTGGCTATGAATTAAATGGTATTAAGTTTGATACTATGTTGGAGTCTTATGTTTTTAACAGCGTAGGTACTCGTCATGATATGGACTCATTAGCACTTAAATATTTAGGCCACAAAAATATTAGCTTTGAAGACATTGCTGGTAAAGGTAAAAAGCAGCTCACGTTCAATCAAATCGAACTTGAAAAAGCGGCGCCTTATGCCGCAGAAGATGCCGATATTACTTTGCGTTTACACCAAGTACTATGGCCGAAACTTGAAGCGGATGAAAAGCTTAAATCGGTGTTTGAAAATATAGAAATGCCACTAGTAAGCGTTATTTCTGACATTGAGCGCACCGGTGTTGCTATCGACAGCAACATGTTGGCCACGCATAGCCAACGTTTAGGTGAACGATTACTTGAGCTTGAAAAAGAAGCGTTTGAAATCGCAGGCGAACCGTTTAACTTAAGCTCGCCAAAGCAATTACAAGTACTGTTATTTGAAAAACTAGAATTGCCCGTTATCAAAAAAACACCCAAAGGCGCGCCTTCTACAGCAGAAGAAGTACTGCAAGAATTAGCACACGATTACCCATTGCCTAAAGTGATTATTGAGCATCGCGGTTTATCTAAGCTTAAATCAACTTACACAGATAAATTGCCACTGATCGTGAATGAGCAAACCAAGCGTGTGCATACTTCTTATCATCAAGCGGTAACAGCAACGGGTCGATTAAGTTCAAGCGATCCTAACCTACAAAATATTCCTATTCGTTCAGAAGAAGGGCGCCGTATTCGTGAAGCCTTTATTGCTGCTGATGGATATAAAATTGTGGCGGCCGATTACAGCCAAATAGAGCTGCGTATTATGGCGCATCTTTCACAAGATAAAGGGTTGCTCAACGCCTTTGCAAATGGCTTAGATGTGCATAGCGCTACAGCTGCTGAGGTATTTGGAGTTGAGCTTGAAGAGGTTACATCTGATATGCGCCGTAAAGCTAAAGCCGTTAACTTTGGCTTAATTTATGGCATGTCGGCATTTGGTCTGGCACGTCAACTTGATGTACCACGCCATGAAGCGCAGCATTATATTGATAAATATTTTGAGCGTTTCCCAGGTGTTTTAGAATACATGGAAACGACCCGTGAAAAAGCAGCAGAAAATGGTTACGTAGAAACTATTTTTGGCCGCCGCTTACATTTACCAGAAATAAATGCCCGCAATGGAGCACGCCGCAAAGGCGCTGAGCGCGCAGCAATTAATGCCCCTATGCAAGGCACTGCTGCCGATATTATTAAAAAAGCCATGTTAACAGTACATGCATGGGTTAACCAGCAAGCGCCTAATACGGTTAAGCTACTTATGCAGGTACACGATGAATTGGTATTTGAGATTAAAACAGAGTGCACTGAGCAATACACTCAGCAAATTTGTGAGCTGATGTCACAAGCGGCACAGCTAGATGTACCACTTATAGTTGAAGCTGACGAAGGTGATAACTGGGAACAAGCGCACTAATTTGGTATGCCAAGGATGCCTTGTCTTAGGTAAACACAACAGTTAAAAAGAATTATTTAAAAGCGCCAATAGGCGCTTTTCTTTTAGCTTGCAGGTTAAAAAAAGTTAAATTAAACAGCAGTTTGTATTAAATCGTTAGAGGTTCGTCAATTCGCTTCGAATATCGATAATATGCTTGTATTTTTACGCTTGCTTTTGGTAAAGTGCCGCCCGTCCTCATCCTGTAGGACATCCTGTTGATGATGCATCGTAAGATGCAACGTATTGATAGCTTCTCCCCAGTTTGCTATATCGGCCTATCATATATTTGATGGGCCGTTTTTTTAGCTTTACTCCAAAGCGTAAAATTTATTCTCTAATTGCACTTAGCGTTTCAAGTGATACCATCAGTTTACTGGGCGTTTTCTTTTTACCTCAGCGTACTAGTGATTTTCAATTTGACTGATCAAAGTATTATTTTTTCGGGTATAAATCTTTTATTTTAGGAGTGCATTATGTTTAAAACGTTAGCCATAGCAGGTTTATCTTTATCATGTTTACTAGTTTCAAGTGTTGCATCGGCAAACTGGCAGCTACTCAACGACAAAAGCCAATTAAGTTTTGTCTCAATTAAAAAAAATAGCATTGCTGAGGCAAGCCATTTTACTCAGTTAACAGGCCAACTGAGTGAACAAGGCCAGTTTAGCGTAAACGTTGATTTAACCTCAGCTGAAACGTTTATTCCTATTCGTAACGAGCGCCTCAGCAAGATTTTGTTTGAATCTGACACTTTTGCAAATGCAGTATTAACCGCTGACTTATCTGATAAAGTGTCACTTATTAAGCAGCCTGGGCAGTACGTATTAAAAGGTGTTAGCGCCGAGCTAGACTTTCACGGTCATAAAAAGCCACTTGCAGTTGATGTACTTGTTAGTAGTGCGGCAAACGGTGATTTAAGCGTAGCATCATTCACGCCTATTATTATTAATAGCGATGACTTTAAAGTTACCGAAGGGATAATGCAGTTACAAAAATTAGCCGGCTTACCTTCTATTGCCACTGCAGTACCGGTTACGTTTGCACTGACCTTTAAAAAACAGTGATTTCACTTAACGAACTTAGCAAGCAACTAAGCGAGCCAAGCAAACCTTTTGAACAATGGCAGCCTGCTCATTGCGGGCAATTGCCACTGTTGGTTGATGAGCAAGGCAAATGGTTTTATGCGGGTAGTGAAATTACCCGCCAGGCTATGGTAAAGCTGTTTGCTAGTGTGTTGTGTCGCGAAGATGGGCAGTTTTATTTAAAAACGCCAGTAGAGAAAATTGCGATTGAGGTTAAGGATGCGCCATTTATTATTGTAAGTTGGCATCGTGAGTCGACCTCTGACGGCGATGTTATTTGTTGTATTGATAACCTACAACGTACCTGGTTATTAAGTCATGCAGAGCCACTTTATATCAATGACTACAAAGGCGGTGCAGTGCCTTATATGCAATTACCCCATGGCTGCTTTGCACGAATTGCCAGAAATGTGTTTTATCAGTGGGCTGAAATAGCCGAAACAGATGAGCTCGGCTATTTTATTACTTCCGCGAATGAGCGGTTTTATTTAGGGTAATTACTCTGCGTCGGCGGGTGGAATAGCTACGATAGGGCCTAAGTACCACTCATCTAACTTTTTAGCGACTTCTGGTAAGCCTGTGCCTTTAAGTGATGAAAATGCATGAACTGTTATATCGCCATCTAATTCACTCAATTCACGACGAACACTAAGTACCTGTGATTTACGTGGACCTTGCTTGAGCTTATCTGCTTTAGTTAATAGTGCCAATACTGGAATTTCACTACCTACAGCCCAATTAATTAAATCGCGGTCTAAATCTTTTAATGGGTGACGAATGTCCATTAACACCACAATACCTTTTAAGCTTTGACGTTTTTGTAGGTATTCGCCTAGCGACTTTTGCCATTTCTTTTTCATTTCAATTGGCACTTTCGCAAAGCCATAACCTGGTAAGTCAATTAGGCGCATGTCATCGACATCGGCAAGTTCAAATGTGTTGATCAGCTGAGTACGGCCAGGTGTTTTACTAGTACGTGCTAACTTTTGATCGGTAAGGGCATTAAGCGCACTTGACTTACCTGCATTAGAGCGACCGGCAAACGCGACTTCAATTCCCGTATCAGCAGGTAATTTAGTGATGTCTGGCGCGCTTGTAACAAAAGACGCAGTGTTATACTTGATACGAGATTTGAGCACAGGCTCTCCTAAAACTAAAAAAAATAACATTGGGTAAACCAAATTCACCCGTGGCGCGTATTTTATACTATAAAGTAGCTATTAAAAAGTGTATTTGAGCATGTAAAACCGTTGCTGATGGTACATTTTAACTGGCTTAGCGATTAATTTTACTCAAAACCCTATAATTTATAGGTTTAATGTGTGTAGAAAACGTGCCAGAGAATTTAATATCGTGTAGAATATAAAAATCACAACATCCATATTGTAGATGATACAGGGTCGGAAACAGAGAATTCACCATGAAAAAAATAGCACTATCTTTAACTATATTGCTTGGTGCGTTGTCAGCAAGCAACGCAACAGCATTTGATGGCGATGTAAACGCAGGTAAAGAAAAATCAGCAACGTGTGCGGCTTGTCACGGCCCAGACGGTAATGCGCCGGTTAACATCTACCCAAAAATTGCAGGCCAACACGCAGATTACATATACAAGCAACTTACTGAATTTAAATTAGGTATGACCTCAGGCGGTAAAGAAGGTCGTATGAATCCAGTAATGAGCGGTATGGCAATGCCATTGAGCGATCAAGATATGAAAGACTTGTCTGCTTACTTTGCTTCTTTGAATATGTCAGAAGGTGCTACACCTAAAGATGTTCAAGAAACAGGCGCCATGTTATACAAAGCGGGTGACGCTGAACGCGGAATTCCATCATGTGCGGCTTGTCATGGTCCACGTGGTAATGGATCTTCATTAGCTAAATTCCCAAAAATTTCTTTTCAACATCCAGAATACATCAAGTCACAACTTGAACAGTTCAGAGATGGTACTCGTAATAACGACCTAAACGGTGTTATGCAAGACATTGCTAAGAAACTAACTGATAAAGACATTGAAACATTATCTAAATACCTTGGTGGTCTACACTAAAGTCGTATTTATTTAGATATTGTTAACATAATACAATGTTAATTAGACAAAAAGCAGCTTTAGCTGCTTTTTTTGTTTCTGCTATGACCGATAAAGCCCCCTCACTTGTAAGACATTGACCATGCTTTGGTGTAAGAAAAGTCTCATTTTATTTTTTTTATTTAAGTTAACCTGCTGTAATTTATATATTTTAGCCTTTTTCCTTATGTTTAGCTTAAGAAAAAAGATATAAATTAGTTGTAACAAAATTATTAACGAGTAAATTAAGCCCTGTCGCAACAACAATAACAAATAGGAAAACGTTATAAGGATAGTAGCGCGGCACGACTAAATAGCACATTGAGAGTGCTACTAAAGGAAATAACAATAAAGTGTCAGGAAAGACCGAAAATAATAAAAAAACGCATGGAAGTTTAATAATAAAAACAAAATGGAATGCTACACGGAAGATAAATAATAAAAATACGGATAGATAAATAATAATAAAAATAATAAAGACTAAAAAGTCGAAGGGAGAAGTGTCCATATAATGGCGCTCAGATTAGCAGGCGGTAGAGATGTTTTCTCTACCGCCTTTTTATTTGTCCTGTTACAATACCCCCCGTTTAAAAAAAGCATCTAAATATGCTTTGGCGTATATAGAGAAGCCCAACCTCTAAAACGCAAACCGAATTCTTCTGGCTAGGCCAGCATCGCGATGCCCATTGAGTTGCGCCTCGCTCAAAACCTCTTAGGTGAGACGATCAAGATATGAGTAGAAAGAAAAAGTCACGTAAAATTCCATCAAATGGGCCAGTTCGTTTAAGCCAAGATAAGCTTAAAGAGATGCGCGCATTGAAAGAGCAACGTGTAAAGAAAACCAAAGGCGCTAAGCCAGGTTCACGTAATGCACCTGATGCATTGAGTAATGACACTCAAAAAACAGGTTCGGCTGCTAAAGACAAGCGTGTTGGTAGTAAAAAAGCAGTACCATTAGTTGCCCCAGCCGCTGAACCAAAAGTCGAAATGAAACGTAATCTTAAACCTGTAGCAGAGCTTAAAAAGGCGATTGAGCCTGAGTTAACGCCTGAGCAAGAGCTAGAAGCGCTTGAAAACGATGAGCGCTTGCTTAAATTAGTTGAGCGTCATGAGCAAGGTGAAATGCTAACGGGTAAAGATGCAAAATACTTTAATAGCCGTATAGCGCGTCACCAAGTACTGTGTAAGTTATTAGGCATTGAAGATGAAGAAGAGTTAGAAGATGACTTCAGTGATGAAGAAAGCAGTTCAGATTTTGATCAATACCTATCAAACGATCTAGCTAATGAATGGCTAGATGACGACGAAGATAAGTAATAAGGATACATAATGAGTACAGCAGTGATCTTAGCCTTAGTTGTAGGTGCTGCTATTATAGCGGGCTTAGCATTTTATGCGGGTCAGTTGCTCTACAAGCTAAATGTGCAAAAAAAGCTAATTAGCAAACAGCAGGCAGAGCAACAGCAAAAGCTTAAGCAGTCGCGTTTAAAACGTAATGCAAAGCTAGCCGATAGTATTCATTTAATTGCACGTGCGATGAACGAAAAGCAGTGTGATTACTCTGAGGGCTGTTTACGTATTTGGGTGCTGATGTCGCAATATAGTTTTGATACTGAGCGCGACTTAACAACTGCGTACCCAGGCATTTATAAAATGTACGACGTGGTAAAAGAAATGCCAACTCACGATTCGCGAAAAAAATACGCTAAAAAAGAGATTTTTAAGCAAGATACCGCTCGTTGGCGTGCGGAAGAATCACTGAGTGACGAAATTAAAGCCGACTGTGAAAAAATCATTATTGAGTTTAAAGCAGCACAAGGCAGCGAAAAACGTAGTTTTTAATTAATTTTACAGCAT